>MGLU01000084.1:6863-15648 GCA_001796155.1 Chlamydiae bacterium RIFCSPHIGHO2_12_FULL_27_8
TAATAATTTCTATTTTTTTAACTTTTTTAGGATATTTGCTAACAGGATGGAGCATACAAGAGAAAAATTTAATCGTTTTATTTTTTGCAAGATTTTTAACAGGACTTTTTTCCGGAAACCTATCTGTTTGTTTGGCTTCTATTTCAGATTTAAGTGCAAATGAAAGTTCTAAAGCAAAAAATTTTGGATTTTTATCTGCATTAGGCGGTTTTTCTTTTATTATAGGAGCTTTTCTTGGAGGTAAATTATCAGATCCAAGTGTTAATAAAATATTTTCATTCCAGTTCCCAATTTGGATAGCAGCATTTTTATCGTTTTTAAATCTTTTATTTATAATTTTCTTTTTTAGAGAAACTTTTATTAAATTTTTTAAAACAAAATATAAACCTTTTGAAGGAATTGAAAATATTAAAAAAGCTTTAGAAACAAAAGGCATTAAGAAAATATATTTGATATATTTTTTATTTGTTTTTGCATGGACATTATTATTTCAGTTTTCACCTGTTTTAGTTATTAAAAAATTTAATTTTTCAAATTCACAAATTGGTGATTTAGCCGCTTTTATGGGTATTTGCTGGATAATTGGTTCGGCTGTGGTTGCAAAAATTTTAAGTAAATTTTTTAAAAATATAAAAATTTTAGAAGTTTCTCTTTTGGTTTTTACAATACTTTCTGCGTTTGTAGGTTTGCCAAAAGAGATTGTCTATATTGTTTTGTTATTAGGCTCTTGTGTTTTAATAGGAGGTGTTGCCTGGCCTATCTGCACAAGTATTATTTCAAATAAGTCCGGAAGAAAAAACCAAGGCAAAATTATGGGCGTAACACAGTCTATGCAATCGCTTGCTATGACTATATCGCCGGTAATTGGTGGACTTTCTGACAGGTTTTATATATATTTACCATTTATAATTGCCGGCTTTGCAAGCTTCATTGCTGCAATGATTTATTTAAAAGTAAAATTAAAATAGGGAAAGATATGGAAAATGAAACAAAGAATTTATTAATCAACCTTTTAAATGAAGAGAATAAAAAACCTTTTGAAAAAAAACCTCTTAGAACTATATTGTCATCTTATATGGCTGAAAAGCCAAAAGATAAAAAAACTCTTCTTAAAATGAAAGAAGAGCTTAAAAAAATTAAAGAAAGCATAAAGGATGCTAAAACAAGCGTTGAAACGCTTGTTGAAATACAAAAAAAATTATCAAAAATATTTGAAGAGATTGAAGATGAAAAAAAAGAGACAGTTTAATTATATAAAATTTTTAACAATTGTTTTAGCTGTGTTTGCTTTAGGTACAGCTAGATATTTTTATGTTAAAACAAATCACGGTAAACATATTTCCGGGCATATTTATACAGATACTGCAAAAGTTCTTTCAAATGAAGGTGGCTTGGTCCGGCAGGTTTGTGTACAGGAAAATCAGATTGTAAAAAAGGGAGACTTGCTCGTCAAGTTAGATAAAGCTCTTTTGAAAACAGAACTTGATGAAATGATTATTAGAATTGAAAGAGAAAATTTGAAATTGAAACTTTTCAAATTTTATGAAAATAGGGCTTTAGATGAGTATATTGCTGCTAAAAAAGATATAGATGTTGATAAAGAGAAAGTTGATTTTAAGTTCAAAGAGCTTGAAGAAAAACAGATGCTCTACCAAATACAAGAAGTATCAATAAAACTTTTAAAAGCAAAAGAAAATAGTTTTAAAAGCCGGATTGCAAACAAAAATATTTTTTCCGGTTTTGATGGAAAAATTAGTAAAATAAACATTTTTGAAAATACATTTGTAAATAAAAATGATAATATTTTTGAAATTACTCATTTAACAAATGCATATATGGATCTGTCAATACATCAGAAAGATAAAGGTAAATTTAATTTTAATGATGAAAAAAGTATTTCTATAATTTCTTATCCGGATAAAAATTTTAAAGCTAAAGTGGTTGAAATAAAACCAATTGATGAGTTTAGAGCTTTAGTTAAATTTAAAATTGATCAAGAAGAAAACGCTGAAAAAGTTGATCTAATATCCGGAATGAAAGCAAATTTAAAATATGAGTGAGATCGAAAATTATTTATTTTCATCAATAGCAAGTATTTTAGATAAGCAGAGTTTAAAGGAGATACAAAGAAAAAACTTAAATCTTTCTAAAAACTATAAATTAAGAAAACAAAATGTTTTTTTAGATGACGAGACACGGCTTGCGTATATTGCAAGCCGTCTTCCTGCAACATATAATGTATATAAATATGTTTTCAATCAAATTAAAAGCTTTTTACCGCATTTAAACATTAAATCAGTATTAGATCTTGGCTCGGGTCCTTTGACAGCCCTGTGGGCTGTTTTAGATGTATTTGAGGACATAAAAAAAGTTCATTTGGTGGAAAAAGATTTTAAGATTATTGAACTTGGAAAAACACTTTTAGAGCCATTAAATTTTTTATTAAAAAAAAAGGAAATAGAAATTGAGAAGAATGATCTTTTTAAAATAAAAAATTTTGATTACGACGTTGTAGCATTATCCTATGTAGTTAATGAATTAAAACTTCCATTGGTAGACAGAATTATATCTAAGTGGGAAAGATCACAATCTAAAATTTTAATATTTATTGAACCCGGAACAAAATATGGTTTTGAAAATATTAAATATATCAGAGATAAAATTTTGAAAAAAAATTTAAAAATTGCAGCTCCATGTCCAAATATTTTACCATGTCCTATGAATAAAAATGACTGGTGTCATTTTTATGTAAGGGTTAAAAGAACTAAATATCACAAATATATAAAAGCAGCTTCTCTAGGATATGAAGATGAAAAATTTTCATATTTAATTATTTCAAAAGAAAGTTCTATTCCCTATCAATCCAGAGCAATTAGATTTACAAAAAAATCAAAAGATGAAATATTTTTAACTCTTTGTAAAAGTGGAAATATTTTAACAGAAAAGATTTTGAGAAGTGATGGTAAAAATTTTAAAATAGCTAAAAAAACAGACTGGGGAGATATTTTTAATGAAATTTGAGGGGTCATATACTGCACTTGTAACGCCGTTTAATGAAAAAGATGAGATTGATGAAAAAACATTAATAGATCTGATAAACTTTCAGATAGAAGCAAATACAGATGCTTTGGTTTTATCCGGAACTACAGGTGAATCACCTACTCTTTCGGAAAAAGAAAAATTATTTTTATTTAAAACTGCAGTTAAAGAATCTAAAAATAAAATTAAAATAATTGCCGGAACCGGAACTAATAATACAAAAAATTCAGTTGAGCTTTCAAAAAAAGCTAAAGATGTGGGGGTTTGTGGTCTTCTCATTGTGATCCCATATTATAACAGGCCTAGTGAAATTGGAATTTTAAAGCATTTTGAAGAAATTTCAAAAGTAGGACTGCCAATAATTTTATATCATCATCCTAAAAGAACGGGAACGAAACTAAGTTTTAATTTTTTTAAAATGTTAAAAAACATTGAAAATGTAAAAGCGATTAAGGAAGCGTCTTCTGATTTAAATTACATGAAAGAGATTAAAGGATATACGAACCTGCCAATATTTTCCGGGGATGATCCATTAATTGTTGATATTTTTAAAAGTGGTGGTGTTGGATCTATATCTGTTATTTCAAATATTATTCCAAAAGTTTGGAAAAAAATAACTGATTTATGTTTGAACAAACAATTTGATAAGGCTCAGATAATATTAAATGAATACTTGCCGTTAATTGAATCAATATTTTTAGAGTCGAACCCAATATGTACGAAATATGCTTTGTCTTTAATGAATAAATGCAATCTTAGATTGAGACTGCCGTTAATTGAGCCATCTGAAAATTCAAAAGAAATAATAAAAAAAGAGATTTTAAAAAAAGCTCTTCTATCAGAAGAGCTTTTGATTTAAATTTTCTAAAAGTTTTTTAATTTGATTTTTTTCATCATCTGTTGGGCTAAAAAGAGGATGAGAAAATGATGCTTTTAATCTTTGAAGTGTTGTAATTATTCCATCAGCAATATTTGGTTGTCTTTTATCGCTTTGAGATAGAGGAAACAATTTTCTAATAATGGATAAAAGCTCTTGTTTTGGCTGTCCTTGATAATTTTTAATGATATCCTGTTTTTTTTCCGGATCTCCATCTCTACTTGCTAAAGTATAAATTGCCTGTCTAGGCATTGCATCAATTTGTCCTCTTAAATCATTAGGCATAGTCATATAAAATTCATAATACTGTAAAAAGTTATAAGGAGTTTGTCTATTTCCATAAGTAGACATTAACCATGCAGAAAAAGCGCCCTCCTTATATTTTTTTAAAATTTCTTGAGCTTTTTTTACTCTTTCTCCATGTAAAATTACTGCTTGATTTGTTATTGCTTTTACTTCAGAAGTAATTTTAATAAGCTCATCAAGATCATTGTTTGTATCAGAATTTTCAATTTTAAAACTTTCTAAAATATTAGAAATTTTTGCTTTTTCATCGCTATTAAGTTTATTTAATTTAAATACACCGGAAAAGCTAGAAAGATTTCCGTCGTTAGATCTTTCGGCAAGCTCGCTCATTTTTGGCGGTTTTTCTTTAGATCTAAGCCTTAAACTTAAAAGTTCATTGAATTTAACCATTTTAATTTCTCCTAATGTCAAACAGGTTTACATTTATAATAGTTTTAATAACTCTTTTGTCAACAGTTTATAATCATCTGAAGCTCTGCTTTTAGGTGCAGTTGCAAAAACCGGTTTTCCATAAATAGTAGCTTCTGATACTGCAATATCTCTTCTAATTTTAGATTTTAAAAGTTTTCCGGGAAATGTAGTTTCAATAATTTCTTGAAAACTTTTATTAGTTTTTCCTCTAGGATACCAAAAAGATAGAGTTACACCCATTACGGATAGAGTGTGTCTTTTAGAAATGTTTTCAATAAATATGGCAAGTCTTTGAAGACCTTTAACACTATAAAATTCAGGTGTTGCACAAATTAATGAATGGTTAGCTGCAATTAATGATGATTCGGTTAACCAACAAATAGATGGTGGAGTATCAATAAAAATATAGTCATAATCTAAATGTTTTAAAACATGTTTTAATTTTTCATGAGAATATCTGTCACCGGCTAAATTTCCGGTTACTTCAACCCTTTCGAGCCAAGCATCTGCCGGAATTAAATCTAAATTTTTTATGGAGGTATGTAAAATTATATCCTGTACTTGTTTTTCACCTTGAAGGACAGGAGCTAAAGAATCTTGTTCATCGGGATCGAAACCAAGACCTGTTGTTAAATTTGCTTGAGCATCCAAATCTATAACTAAAACTCTTTTTTTATGAAAAAGAGCTAAAGCGGAACCTACATGTAAACAAGTAGAAGTTTTTGCTGTTCCGCCCTTAAAGCTTGTAATTGAAATAATCTTAGTCAAAAAAAATCTCCTTTTGCAACTAACTAGCTGCAAATGGAGATATTAATGCTTTTGTGTTTTTTTCGTAAGATACTTTTTCTAAAAAATTATTAATTTGAATTTCTCCGTGGCGTGCATTGTCTCTTGTTCTGAGATTTAATGTATTATTTTCAACTTCTGCATCACCGACAGTTAACATGTAATTAATTTTTAAAAGCTGTGCATTTCTTATTTTTTTAGAAACGGATTCATTTGAAGAATCTACATCTACAGGAAGATTTGTTTTTTTATAAATTTCATCTTTTAGTGTATTTGCATATGCAACATGTCTGTCTGCAACCGGAATAATTCTAACTGCTTTTGGTGAGATCCAAAGTGGAAAATTTCCTGCAAAATGTTCAATTAAAATTCCAAAAAATCTTTCAATTGATCCAAATAAAGCTCTATGAATCATAACAGGTCTTTTTTGATACCCATCAGAGTCTATATAATGTAAATCAAATTTTTCAGGAAGAGACATATCAAGTTGTATAGTTCCGCATTGCCAGCTTCTATTTAAAGCATCAAAAATATGGAAATCAATTTTTGGTCCATAAAAAGCTCCGTCGCCTTCGTTAATTTTGTATGAATGTCCATATTCATCTAAAGCGGATTTTAATCCATTTGTTGCATTTTCCCATTCTTGATCGGAGCCGATGGTTTTGGATTTTTCCGGTCTTGTAGAAAGCTCCATTTTATATGAAAGACCAAAAGTCATATATATTTTATCAGCAAGTTCGATAGTTTCTAAGATTTGATCTTTAATTTGATTTGGAGTCATAAAAACATGTGCATCATCTTGATGGAAAGACCTCACTCTAAAAAGACCATTTAAGGCACCTGACGGCTCATGTCTATGTACATTTCCGATTTCAGCAACTTTTAATGGTAGTTCTTTGTAACTATGGCTATATGTTTTGTAGTAAAGCATACCACCCGGACAGTTCATTGGTTTTATTGCAAACTCTCTATTTTCTACAACAGAAGTATACATATTTTCTCTGTAATGGAACCAATGACCTGAAGTTTCCCAAAGTTCTTTTGTCATTAAAACCGGAGTTTTTATTTCTATATATTTTTTTTCACTTAAACATTCTCTTAAAAATTTCAAAAGTTCCTGCCAAATATACATGCCGCTTGGATAAATAAAAGGCATACCCGGAGCTTCTTCTTTTAAACCGAATAGAGAAAGTTTCTGTCCTAAAATTTTATGATCTCTTTTTTTAGATTCTTCTAAAAGAGTTAAATACTCTTGAAGCAAAGTTTTATTTGGAAAAGAGACTCCGTAAATTCTTGTAAGCATTTCATTGCTGGAGTTTCCTCGCCAGTATGCACCTGAAGTTTTAGTTACTTTAAAAGCTTTAATTTTATTAAAAAACGGAAGATGAGGGCCTCTGCAAAGATCATAAAACTCACCTTGTTGATACGCTGTAATATTTGGATCATCAAACTCTCTAATTAGTTCAATTTTATAAGGATTATTTTCAAAAGCTTTCAAAGCTTCTTGTTTATTTTTATATTCAATTCTCTTTGGTTTTAATGATTCTTCAATAATATTTTTTACTTCATTTTCAATTTTCAAAAGGTCTTCTTCTACAATTTTTAAATTTGCAAAGTCATAATAAAAACCATAGTCAATAGCAGGACCGATTGTAGGTTTGGCTTCAGGAAAAAGCCTCAAGACAGCTTGAGCTAGAATGTGAGCAGAAGAATGCCAAAAAATTTTTTTGCCTTCTTTTTCTTCAAAAGACAAAAATCTAATTTTGTCATTATTATTTAATTTTACAGATAGATCCAAAGGTTTTTCATTAATAATTATAGCAATAGCATCTTTTGGAGAGGTTAAATTAAGTTTTTTTGCAAGATCGATACCTGTGGAATTGTCTTCAATTTCTATTTTTTGATTATCTACAAAAACAAACATAAAAGTTCCTTGAAATAATATTAAGTTCTTATTTTACAAAAAAAATATTATAAATGATAAAACAAAAATTAAAAAATATTTTTTTATTAATATTGTAGTTATGTAAACTATTTTTAAAATGTTCTAATCGAGAAAAAAATGAAAAATTTTTTAATATTATTTTTAATAAATATTTCAATCTTTGCAGCTCCTGTCGGAAATCCTTTAACTCCGGAGATTATACAAACAGGATTTTATATACCTCCATCCGGCTTTGTAAATGTCAGACTTGGATATGAAGGAAACTTTATTTCTAATGCAAATTTACAAAAAAGTTTCAATGGAAATGAAATTGATAATTTCAAATTAGATTCAAATTCAGGCTCTTTCATTTTAAATTTTAAAAAAAGATTAGATTTATTTGGAATTTTTGGTGTTTCAAGAATCAGATCTGAATATAGATTTTCATATCAGGATGTAATTTCTAGAATTGAGTATGAATCTGACTATAGAATTTTTTATGAGGCCGGAGGCAGGGTTATTTTAATTCAATGGGGCAATACCGCATTAGATATTGGCGGAAGATATTCAAAAACAAAACCGGGGCTATCATTTATCATTTTGGATGGAGTGCCGCAAATAAAAGATAATTCATTTATAAAATTTTCTTCATATCAAATAAATTTAGGACTTTCATATGCGATTGATATATTTATCCCTTATATTGGAACGAAATATTCACAAAGTAAAGCTGAATTACAAGGCTTAAATTTTGTTATATCAGATGAAGGTACCGGGTATTTAAATATGAAAAATAAAAATGATTTTGGTTTATACTTAGGATGCAGTCTTTCAAACAAAAGATATTTTTTATTAAATCTTGAAGCAAGATTTATTGATGAAGAAGCAATAAGCATTTCCGGAGAATTTAAATTTTAAGTATGAAATATTTTTTTTTTATTTTTTTTATAATAAATATTTTTTCAGCTCCTAATGGAAATCCTTCATATCCGGCTGTGATTGAGGAAGGATTTTTTATTCCTGACACTTTGTGGTGGAATTTCAGATTTGGATATGATTTATATAATAGTTCAGATTTAGTAATGCAGTTTTCAGATTTAAATAAAGAAGAAGGGTATGTACTTAGAAAAATTGAAGCAAATTCTAATACAGCAAATATAACGCTAAATATTAAAGAAAGGATTGATATCTATACTGAAATAGGACCGTTTTTAATCGAGCCTGAATTTCGTATAGGTTCCTTACTATATAGGACAAGAAGTGATGTAAATATCTTATATAGAGGCGGTTTTAAAGTAGCTTTATTTGAAATTTTTGATTTTACTATAGGGACAGATGTAAAATATAGCTATTTTACTTCGGATCTTTCTTATGCAACTAGAAATGAGGCACCTATAAACAATGCGTTAACTAATTTTATATTCAAGGAATGGCAGATTGGA
>MGLU01000085.1:0-860 GCA_001796155.1 Chlamydiae bacterium RIFCSPHIGHO2_12_FULL_27_8
CTGTGCATAGTGTTCGATCTCTAGCTTCAATGTCAATTCAAATAAATATAGCTAATAATTTTGCAGGATTAGCTCTAGATGTTGCAGCTGATCTTAGAAGCTTTCGGGATATATTTAGAGAGACGTTACAAAATCCAACTTTACCGAATTTAAATACCGCTCTATTAAGAGCAGCAGCTATAGGTCATACAAATGGAGTGATTATAGCACTTGAAAAAGGTGCTAATGTAAATCTGGCAGATGATGGATTGGGACATACCGCATTGATGCATGCAGCAAATAGTGGTCAAAGAGAGACGGCAGCACTATTGATTGAGAGATGGGCTGATGTAAATTGGTTAGATGAAGAGGGAAAGACTGCATTGATGCATGCAGCAAATAGAGGTCATAGAGAAATGGCAGCATTATTGATCGAGAAAGGTGCTGATGTAAATCTGGCAGATATAGATGGCACGACCGCATTGATGAATGCAGCATGGGAAGGTCATGGAGATCTTGCAGCATTATTGATTGAGAGAGTGGCTGATGTAAATTGGTCAGATGAAGATGGAAAGATCGCATTGATGTTTGCAGCAGGGGGAGGTCATAGAGATATTGCAGCATTATTGATTGAGAGTGGGGGCGATGTAAATTGGGAAAATAGCAAGGGAAAGACCGCATTGATGTTTGCAGCATTGGGAGGTCATAGAGATATTGCAGCATTATTGATTGAGAAAGGTGTTGATGTAAATCTGGCAGATAGAGATGGAAAGACCGCATTGATGCATGCGGCATTAGGTGGGCATAGAGATATTGCAGTATTATTGATTGAGAGAGGTGCTAATGTAAATCTGGCAGATAGAGATGGAACAACCGCATTA
>MGLU01000085.1:874-1116 GCA_001796155.1 Chlamydiae bacterium RIFCSPHIGHO2_12_FULL_27_8
GGGAGGTCATAGAGAAACGGCAGAATTATTGATTGAGAGAGGTGCTGATGTAAATCTGGCAGATAGAGATGGAACAACCGCATTGATGCATGCAGCATGGGGTGGGCTTAGAGATATTGCAGCATTATTGATTGAGATAGGTGCTGATGTAAATCGGATAGATAGAAAAGGAACGACCTCATTGATGCATGCAATAATGGAAGGTTATAGAGATATTGCAGCATTATTGATTGAGATAGGTG
>MGLU01000085.1:1125-5739 GCA_001796155.1 Chlamydiae bacterium RIFCSPHIGHO2_12_FULL_27_8
GATTAAATCTCAACTATAACATATTATGAGATTAATGAGCATAAGCTTTGAGCTGGTTATTATTCGATAACTGAGGTTACATTTTCTTTATTTCGATTAAAAAAATAGATGAATCGAGTTTTACTATCCACCTTTATGGAAGAAACTTCCTCTCTTGGAGAGAGGACTCTTGCTCCTTTAGGAAGATGTCTTAAAAAAAATTCTGCCATATTTTCTTTTCCGGCGATCTTTTTCCCATTATTGCAGGAGTGAAGTAGAAGAGCTCCATATTTAGAAAGTGCTTCTAAGGCTCTTTTAAGTTTTTCCTCTACATAAGCGTCTTTAACTTCATAAGATTCTTTATCTGAAAATTCAAACGTCCTTTCAGTGCCATGAACATTCAGTATTAATAAATGTATTGAACCTTTTTTTTCCTTGGATAATCTTTCACATACCTCATCTAAATTATTAAATCTTAATGTATTAATAAATTCAAATTCTTGAGCTAGCTTGGAAAGCTCATTTATGTGATTAGGATAATTAAAGTATCCATTAAAATCATATGAAGATGTGAAATTAAATAGTCTGGGATGCCCTGTATCTCTTCCAGTATTAACAACAGTTTCCTGCAAATGGCTTCTTATCTTTTCAGATGGTGCCAACTCGAAAGGAGTTCTTCCAAGGATATCGGTCGCATTCATATCAGCACCTAGGGATAATAGCTTTTTTAGGATTACTTCATCTCCGGTATAGCTTGCTGTATGCAAAAGCGTCTGCAAACTTTCATCAATACAATTATTAACATCAGCTACATTTTCTATCAGCAGACTTGATATATCCGATAATTTCATTGAAACTGCTTTAAATAAAGTCGTTCGGTCAAATCTATCTTTTAAGTTAAAAATAGCCCCATTGGAAAAAAGAAGCTGAACCATATCAAGATTTCTTTTCTCAATAGCATATATTAAGGCGGATGTGTCATAAGCATCTTTGGCATTCACATTTGCCTTATATTCTATTAATACTTTTGTCGACTCTAAATCATTATTTATTATAGCATGCATTAAAGGCGTTTTAGCAAAATCAATCCTTTTTTCTATGTTTGCCCCTTTTTCTAGTAGACATTTCACTAATCTTGCCTGTTTTAAATGAATTGCGTAATGCAAAGGAGCCATAAATGAATAGTCCGATTTATCCGCTTCAGCACCTGAATCTAATAATAGCTCTACTATATCTAATCTTGCACTATCTAATGCATATAATAGCGGAGAATATCCGTTCGTATTGCAGCTGTTTGGATTTGCCCCGTTTTCAACTAATAATCTTATAATTTCTATATTTTTTGATTGAACTGCATACATTAATGGGGTTTGGTCTAAGTTATTTGTGTTGTTTACATTGACCTGATTTAAAATCAATAGCCTGATCAGCTCATAGTTATTATATAAGATTGCTAACATTAAGGGGGTTTCACATTCTGAATTATAGACATCTTTATTCCCTAAGTGTTCCAGGAACATTTGAACAATATCATTTCTTCCATATTCAATAGCCCTGCTAAGAGCACTATCATTTGATTGATTTTCAAATAGGGGGTTTGCACCATGTCGTAGCAACAAACTAATTACTTCCAAAGTAGAGCTTTCTACTGCTTTTAATAATAAAGTATTTCCATTACAATCATCTATATTTATATTTGCCCCTGCTTCAATAAATTTCTTTAAACAATTGCCGGCACTGAAACTAATGCTATAAAATAAGGGATTAGTTGGATATCTCATTAAGAATGAATCAATATTTCCCTGAGTTTGAGCAAGTAAACGCTTTAATTCTTCACCATCATCTCTTTTAAAAATATCATCTAATAATGGCAAGAACAAATATGGACAACCTTGAGAATTAACGGAAAAAACCGAACTAATAGTCATAATTATTTATCATTATTATAATTAATCTAATTAGATTAATTATAGCATTGTAAATAATTATAGTAAACTTTTAAAAATAAGTATAATTAAATTGTAAACAATTAATTTTAAATAATACGCTCTGAGTTCCTTCTTACATAGCTTACTTGTTATTCATTTTTAATATGACCCGGTTGCCTATGCGATCTAATTTTAAAGATGACACCCTATTTTTTAATGGTTAAATAGTGTAATCCGATTGGTATAGAAAATAAGCCATATTCTCCTTATATCCGGTCAATTACTCCTTCCTAAAGAAAGGAGTAATTGACTGAATTAATAAATTTTATGACACTATCGGGATTTAAAGAGATAGAGTCTATGCCGTTTTGTATTAAAAATTTTCCAAAATCCATTTTATCTGAAGGAGCTTGCCCGCATATTCCAACTTTCTTTTTGTCTTTATGAGCTTTTTGTATAAGCTCTTGTATTAAAATCTTAACCGCATCATTGTTTTCATCGAAAAGTTCACTTAATTCTTGAGAATCCCTGTCTATCCCTAAAGTCAGCTGTGTTAAATCATTTGAACCAACAGAATAACCATCAAAAAATTTGTTAAATTTATCAGCTAGGATAATATTCGAAGGTATTTCTGCCATCATGTAAATTTTTAAATTGTTTTCTCCTTTTTTAAGACCCAATGAAGAAAGAAGATTTATTACTTTTTCAGCTTCTTCAACTGTTCTTAAAAAAGGTATCATAATAATGATATTATCAAGTCCAATATGCTCTCTAGCCTTCCTTACAGCTTTGCATTCTAAACTAAACCCATCTTTGTATTTTGGATTATAATATCTCGAAGCTCCTCTAAATCCAAGCATTGGATTTTCTTCTATAAATTCAAAAGTTTTTCCTCCAATTAAATTTGCATATTCATTTGTTTTGAAATCACTCATTCTAACAATTACATCTTTCGGATAGCAAAGAGAGGCTATTTTAGCTATGTTTATAGCTAGCTCGTCTATAAAAAATTCTTTTTTATCTTTCTCTTTTGTTATTTCTTCTATGATTTCTCTAGTTTTTTTGTCTTTGATTTTTTCAAAATGATATAATGCCATTGGATGAATTTTTATAATATTATTAATAATAAATTCCATTCTTGCAAGACCAATACCATCAATGGGTAGATGCCACCAGTGGAAAACACATTCCGGACTTGCTACGTTAATCATAATTTTAGTATCAATTTTAGGAAGTTTTTCTAAATTTATCTCTTCTTTTGCAAAAGATAAAAGACCTTCATAAATATATCCGGTCTCTCCTTCGCAGCATGAAACAGTTACTTCATCATTGTTTTTTAAAACTGAAGTAGCATTTTTAGTACCTACTATTGCAGGAACATTTAGTTCCCTGCTAACTATTGCAGCATGAGATGTTCTTCCTCCATGATCAGTAATAATAGCTTTAGCTTTTTTCATTATAGGTACCCAATCCGGAGATGTATTTTTAGTAACTAAAATGTATCCTTCTTTAAACTTTTCTATATCTTTTAGATCTTTTATTACTAAAACCTTTCCGGAAACTATAGCTTCTCCAATAGCTAACCCCTGAGTTAAAATTTTACTTTTTGTTTTTAAGCTGAAATTAGAAAAAAAATCTTTTTTTTTAGATGATTGTACGGTTTCAGGTCTTGCTTGAACTATATATAGTTTATTCTCTATTCCATCTTTTGCCCATTCTATATCCATAGGTTTTTTGTAATATTTTTCAATTAAAAAAGCCCATCTAGATAGAGTTAAAATTTCATCGTCGTTTAATGAAAATGAGTTTTTTTCTTTTTTAGAACTATTTATATTTTTAGTTCCAAAATATGAATAAATCATTTTTTTCTCTTTACTACCCATCTTTTTTTGAATTATAGGGCGTAAATTATTGTTGAATAGAAGAGGTTTGAAGGTTATAAATTCATCCGGTTCAACTAATCCCTGAACTATATTTTCACCAAGTCCAAATGAAGCATTAATTTGAATTACATTTTTAAAACCGGTTTCAGTATCGAGTGTAAAAATTACTCCCGATGAAGCTTTGTCCGATCTTACCATTTTTTGAATACCTATAGATAATGCCACTTTCATATGATCAAATTTTTTCTCTTCTCTATATGAAATAGCTCTATCGGTAAAAAGAGATGCAAAACATTTTATACATTTTTTTAAAATATCTTTTTCATTTGAAACATTTAAAAAGCTCTCTTGCTGACCTGCAAATGAAGCATCAGGCAGATCCTCAGCTGTAGCAGAACTTCTAATCGCAACATCAATACAATCTCTATTAAATTCTTTAGAAAGTATTTTATATGAAGAGATAATCTCTTCCTCTAATTCTTTAGGTATAAAAGATTTTAAAATAAGTGTTCTTATTTTTTTTCCTGCTATATGAAGTTTGATTGTGTTATTTTGATAATTTTTAATAATTTCAGAAATTTTTTCTTTCAAATTGTTTTTTTCTAAAAAAAAGTAATATGCTTCAGAACTTGTTGCAAAACCATTCGGTATATCAATATTTTCTTTTTTAAGATTTTGATACATCTCACCTAGAGATGCATTTTTACCCCCAAAAATAGGGACGTCATTTATTGATATGTCTTTATAAAATTTTGTAAATTTCATGCTCTTTTTTACCTTAAAAAATAAATTTAAAACTACCTTTTATATTATATGCGTTATAG
>MGLU01000086.1:0-1191 GCA_001796155.1 Chlamydiae bacterium RIFCSPHIGHO2_12_FULL_27_8
TCCATCGAAACTGCAGCAATCAGAGAGGTACTTGAAGAAACAGGCTTTAATGTAAAAATAGTAAAAAAGATAGGAGAGTATACTCCTATTAATAAACTCTCTAAATTCACTCACCTTTTTGAATGCTCTATCATTTCCGGAAAAGCAACAATTTCTAGTGAATCTAAAGAAGTAAAATTTTTTGAACTAAAAAATTTACCAAAATTACCTCCGCCATATGATGAATGGATTGATGACAGCTTAAAAAATAAAAATGAAATTATTAAAAGAAATCTTTATTCGGTAAATTATACCGCTTTAATAAAAAATCTATTTCTGCATCCCATTTTGGTTTTTAGATTTTTTCTTTCAAAAATAGGTTTAACTATCAATAGCTAGTATTTTTAGTGAAGATGATGTTCCAATTCTAGATGCACCTGCATTTATCATGGATAATGCGTCCTGGGCTGTTTTAATACCACCGGATGCTTTAATATACATATTTTCACCAATAATTTTTTTTATTAAAGCTATATCCGCAACAGTAGCTCCACCTTTTAAACCTGTCGATGTCTTTATAAATGTTACACCGGCAGCTTTTGCTAGAGCACAAGCTATAATTTTATCATCGTAATTTAAATATGCAGTTTCAATAATTGCTTTTACCAAAACACCTTTAGAAGAATCAACAACACTTTTCATACCATCAAAAACTTTTTTATAATTTTGATCTTTCAATGCTAAAACATCTATTACAAAATCTATCTCTTCCGCACCTTTCTCTATAGCATCTTTTGCTTCCAAACCCTTCTCATGGGGTTCTCCATCACCATTTGGAAAATCAACAACTGCAATTAATTTTGGACCATTTTTTTTTAAAATTTTTTTAGCAACAGATAAAAATTTCGGATATAAACAAACTCCATAAAAACCATACTCCATGGCTTCCAAACAAACTTTTTCAATTTCTTTGGAAGTTGCATCCTTTTTTAAAAAAGTATGATCTATATATTTTGCTATATTATTCATGAGGAAACACCATTTTTTTTAAATTAATCAACCCATCATATTCATTTTCAGTTAATAAATTCAATTCTAATGCCGACTGTTTTAATGATATACTTTCATTTATAGACTTTTTTACAATTTTGGATACATTATCATATCCAAGCGTTTGGTTTAATACAGTGGCCATCATTAAATTATTATTAA
>MGLU01000086.1:1203-6454 GCA_001796155.1 Chlamydiae bacterium RIFCSPHIGHO2_12_FULL_27_8
TTTTTTTTTGATTTACTTTAATATCTTTTAAGCAGTATAAACAAAAATTTTCTATAGCATCACTCAAAATAGTAATAGATTGAATCATATTATGAATAATTAAACTTTTATTTACATTAAGCTGCAGATTCCCAAGAAGTGCTCCTAATGAAATACTCTTGTCATTACCAAGAACCTGCATGGAAACGATTTTTAATATTTCAAGCTGGGAAGGATTAATTTTACCGGGCATTATTGATGAACCGGGTTCATTTGCCGGTAATATTAACTCATTTATTCCTGCACTTGGACCGGATGCTAAAAAATTTATGTCAGATGTAATTTTTATTAAAGAAATTGCCAGATGTTTTAAATTCGAACTAATACTAACTATCTGATCCACAAACGCTATATCATGAAATTTATTTTTACTTTCCATGAAATTTTCTTGTAATAAATTAGATAATTCAGAAATAGCCTTTTGGGAAAAATTTTTGTGAGCATTCAACCCGGTCCCTACAGCTGTACCGCCTAAAGGCATATACAAAAGCCTTTTTATCGAAATTTCCAAGTTCTCTAAAATTTCATGTATAGATGAATGAAATGAGAAAAACATCTGCCCAATAGTCATAGGAACTGCATCCATAAGATGAGTTCTTCCTACAGTTATAACATCACTAAATTCCTGCCCTTTTTTATAAAAATTTTCTTCCAATTTTTTTAATGCAGGAACCAATTTTTTTTTCAAAAGTAAAAATGTACAAAGATTATTAGCTGATGGAATGACATCGTTTGTTGATTGCCCTAAATTAACATCATCATTTGGATGAAGAGGTTTTTTTGATCCAATTTCAAAATTTTTTTTATGTGAAGCAATATTTGCAATAACTTCATTAATATTCATGTTTAATGCAGTTGTAGCACCACCTAGCCAAGTGGATAGTGGAAAATGTTCATCATGCTTTTTATTTATTATTTCATCGCAAATATCCGCTATCAACTTATATTTTTCATCTGAAATTAAATCTAGATAGTTATTTGCTCTAGCACATGCTTTTTTTATATAAGCAAGAGCATAAACTATTTCAAGAGGCATTTTTTCTCTTCCAATATTAAAATAATTTAAGCTTCTTTGTGTAGAAGTACCCCACATTTTATTTATTGGAATACTTACTTCTCCAAGCGAATCTGTTTCTTTTCTCATAAAAACCTACAAAAGTAAAATGGCAAATACAAATGCAAACAATGCAAATGATTCAATAATCCCTAGTGCTGCTGCAGTTTTACCAAAAATTGCAGGCTGTTTACCGGTCGCTTGAATTGCAGTTGCAGCAGCCTTTCCCTGATAGATTGATGAAAACATAATTGCAAGGCCAACAAAAAACCCAATACCTATTGCCGAAAGTGCAGATACCTTTCCGGCTAATATAGCATTTCTCATCAATATCATTAAAACAAATCCATAAATTGATTGAGATGAAGGCATGGCACTTAGCCCGATAAACTTTCCATGACCCTCTGCAACATGCGTCATAACACCGTGAGAAGCCATCCCTGCTATACCGCAGCCAATTGCACTGCCAACACAACCAAGACCCAATACTATACCGGGCCCAACCATCGTATAATCCATAATTTTCCTCTTTTTATTTAAATAGTTTTAATGGGTTAAATAATTTACCATCTCCTTCAAAGCAGTAATGATACCATTCTATAAAATTTAAACGAAGCCCATGTATCACTCCGCCCATAACACAAAGGATCAAATTAATAATATGCCCAAAAATAATTATTATAAAACCAATTCCAATTCCAAATTTTAAACCAAGATTGTTAAAAGTTTCAGCCATTATCATTCCGGCTAGAGCAAGTGCATATAGTCGTAAATAAGACAATACATCAGCAAAAATTTGTATCATATTAGTAAGATCAATAAAACCTTTTAATTTTTTTTGTATTAAAGCAAGAATCAAAGCTATTGATAATCCGGAAAAAAGCAAAATTTCACCGATTTGAAATGCTAAAGGTTTTTGTAAAATATTTAAAAAATGAATAAATGAAGTTGCATCCACAATAGATGGAAAATATAAATATCCCCCTATCATAAAAATTACCCAGCCTATAGAAGGAAAATTTCTAAAAAAATATCTTAATAGAGAAAATGATATATGAATTAATCCAATAAAAAGAGAGAATTCTAATAAAACATTTTTCTTAAAATCTTCCAAAGGCTCATAAATTTTTATGTTATTATCAACTTTTGAGGCTAAAGATAAAAACTCTTTTGGATTTGAAGTTTTTTGAACAATTGGATAGTTTTCTACAATTTCTTTATAAACATCATCTTTTTGTTTTATATGATATGCAGCTTTTTTTTCAGCAAAATAATTTATTAAAATAAATTTTTCATTATTTTTTCCATAATCAAACCCAATTCCAAAAAATGTTCCTGTTAATATTCCCCAAATTATTGTCGATATCGATAATATATATGTAAGTTTGATAAATCTTTGAAATACATATGACTTTATTTTTACAAATCTATGCATCAAAACACCAATCAACAAATAAACAAACCCATAACCTGCATCAGAAATAATCACTGCAAAGAAAATAGCAAAAAATATTAACACCCATAAAGATGGATCTTTATCTGTATAGGCAGGTATATCATAAATATTAACTAAATCTTCACCAATTTTAGATAAATTCTTGTTTTCCAGATAAGTAGGAATTTTATCATTTTTTTCGAATGTAATTTCTGCATAGTTAATTGAAAAAGATTTTAATAAAATCTCTAATTGCAACATTTTATTTTTAGGAACATACCCTTCAATATAAAAAATAGATCTATCCAGTTCAAAAAAAGCCTCAGATTTAGCCAAGTTTAAATTTGAAATATTAAATTCTTTAGAAAGATCTTTTGTAAGATATTCCAGATATTTACAGAAACTCAATAAATCTGTGTGAGCTTTAGAATTTTTTTTATCTATCAAAATTTCTTTTTCTTTTAAAAAATCTAATGAATCTTGAATAACAACTTCTATCATGTTTGGATAAGTCTTTCTTTCTTTATTAATAGCTATAAAATAATCAAGATCGAATGCACTAGCAATATAAATCAAATCATCCGAAAGTTTTGTTTTGTCCTTTTTAGTTCTTTTGATTGTAAAAAATTGTACAACCCTATGTATCTCTTTTTCGAGTCTTAAAACATCCTCAACCGAAAAATTGCCAAAAGGTGAAATTATAGATATTTCTAATTTCAAAATTCTTTTTTCTTCTTCATACTTTTGAATAGCATTATTTAACTCTAAAATCTGATTGACAATGATTTTTGAAGGCAATATCTCATCAGCTTGTTTTACTCTTGGAAACTGTTTTAGAATTTTAATTGCAGAGAGATAGCTTTTAAGTTCATCCGGAAGTTTATATATTTTTTTTCTTCTAGAAATAAATTCAATAAATCCTTCTTCCTGGACACTCTTAAAAAAGCTGTCCAATTGATCTTTTATTCCATAAAAAATAATTTTTTTAACTTTAACTAACATTTGCTGCCTTTTTTAATTTTGCAACTTTAGCTTGCGAAACCGCTGCCAGTTCCTGATCCGATAAAAATATTTTAATTTTTTTAATATTACGTTCAGTTCTAGGTATCAAAATTTTTTCAAATAAATTTACCCTTATTGAAACATCTTTCAATTCTTTCATAAGTGCCATTTTTTTTTCATTTTCAACATTTATTTTTTCAGAAATGGAAATAAGATTCATTATTTTTAAAATCACTTCATCAAAATAAATAGGTGTATCCAATAAAAAATATTCTTCTTTTTCAAATACAACTCTTTCAAATTTTGGAATTTCAACTCCGGCTATATTTTCATAGGATTTTGAAACATGATCAATTTTTACAAAGTTTAATGGATTTAATGAATTTTTTGAGGTTAATATTGAACAAAAATCATATGTTTCAGTTTTAATTTTAATCTTTTCTTTGTTCAATTTATCGATTTCATTTGTTGTTTGATTCACTTCAACCATCAGTAATGTTTTTTTTAACCGGAGTGTCGGAAGATATGTATTGAGCTGCTTTAAAAGGTTTTGCTGGTCTCTAAGACCATTTTTGGTCATTTTAAAATCATCCATAGATCTTCTCTTTAGTCCAGTACTTATCAACTAAAGCCTTTTTCATTGCAATCTCTTCTATATTAAAACATTCGCTCAAAATTGACCATCCTAGATCTAATCCTTCATTAAGAGTTATATTTACATTCAAATCCATCATTTTGCTTTCAAATAAATAACAATACTTCAAAAGTTTTTCATCATATGCAGAGATTTTAAAACCCATACTTTGTCTCTCTTTAGCTTTTTTAGAATCTGCATATAGTCTTATCATTGTATTTGCAAGCTCTGAGTGATCTTCTCTTGTAACTTTGCCAATAACATTCTGTTTTAATCTTGAAAGCGATCCAAATGGATCTATTCTTCCCTCATGAAGATAATACTGACCTTCAGTAATATATCCGGTATTATCAGGAATAGGATGCGTTACATCTCCACCCGGCATTGTTGTTACAGATACTATAGTTATAGAACCGCCATTTTCAATATCAACTGCCTTTTCATATCTCGAAGCCAAATCAGAGTATAATGAACCCGGATACCCCCTATTAGATGGAATCTGATCCATAGTAATTGATATCTCTTTTATTGCATCTGCAAAAGCAGACATATCAGTCAATAACACTAAAACATCTTTACCGATAAGTGCAAATTTTTCAGCACTTGCAAGTGCCATATCGGGCACAAGAAGACATTCGACCGCAGGATCTGTTGCTAAATGAATAAACATTGAAGTTTTATCAAAACTTGCCGATCTTTCAGCATTGGTTATAAACTCTCTAAAATCATCAAATCTAAGACCCATTCCTCCAATAATAATTATATCCGCATCAGTCTGGTTTGCAATCCTCATCAAAAGCTGATTATATGGTTCTCCTGCAATTGAAAATATAGGTATTTTTTGTGATTTAACAAGACAGTTAAATAAATCTATCATAGGTATATTAGTTCTAATAATATCTTTTGGAATTATTCTTTTAACAGGATTGAAAGATGGCATATTTATATTAATTTTTTCGCCTACTATTTCAGTTCCGCCATCAATCGGTTCTCCTGTACCGGAAAAACATCTTCCAAGGAGAGCTTCAGAAAAGGTTGCCTGCATTTGCCTGTTTAAAAATGTAACCTTATCTCCGGTAGATATTCC
>MGLU01000086.1:6480-7662 GCA_001796155.1 Chlamydiae bacterium RIFCSPHIGHO2_12_FULL_27_8
TTACAAGTTCATTTTCGAATTTTAAAACTGATGCGTATGTTTTTGTTCCATCGCTTTTATAAATAATTGCCAATTCCCCTAATGAAACATTTTTTGCGAAAACACTTATAAGACTTCCACGCATATCCGCTATTCGATCATAAACCTTCAACATAAACTTTCCTTTAAATATTTATTTTTTCTTTTATCTTGTTTAAAAGATCTTTATACTCATTTGATTCATAAGGAAGATAATTTAAATTTCTTAAACTGTTTTGTAGTTCTAAAAAATAAGTTCTAGCATCATCATGCTGTTCAAATTTAAATTCTTTTTCAAAGATGGTATATAAAAAATTAAACATCTCAATAGATCTTATTATAGGACTATATGTATCAACCGGATCAAAAGAATTCTGCTGCAGATAACTGATATCATAGAGTTCAGCTTTAAGGTATACAACCATATCATTAATGGAAATCCCCTCTTCGCCAACCACTTCCATTCTTTTTAAAATTTCATTTCCATTTTCTAAAATATGGCGAGCGGTTTTAACTTTTTGCAACCAGTCAGTTGTAAATTGTGACATCTCATCTGAAGCAATTTTTAAATATTTTGTCCAAGAAATTAAAGGATCTATCGCCGGATATTTTCTAGCATCAGATCTTTCTCTTGAAAGCCCCCAAAACGCACCTACAACATTTAATGTAGCCTGAGTAACAGGTTCTTCAAAATTACCTCCGGCCGGAGATACGGCACCACCAATCGTTAATGATCCAATACTCTTATTTTTTAATGATATTAACCCTGCTCTTTCATAAAAAGCTGCAATTCTTGATGCCAAATATGCCGGAAAAGCTTCTTCACCCGGTATTTCTTCTAGTCTTCCGGACATTTCTCTCATAGCTTGTGCCCATCTTGATGTTGAGTCTGCTAAAACTAAAATATCAAGCCCCATCTGTCGGTAATATTCTGCTATTGTAACAGCCATATAAACAGAAGCTTCCCTTGCTGCAACAGGCATTGAAGAAGTATTGCAAATTATTACTGTTCTATTCAGCAATGGTTCATTAGTTTTATTATCGATAAGCTTTGGAAACTCTCTTAAAATTTCAACAACTTCCCCCGCTCTTTCTCCACATGCAGCGACTATAACTATATCAACATCAGAATGTTTTGCTAAATGATGCTGAAGAACTGTTTTA
>MGLU01000086.1:7723-13890 GCA_001796155.1 Chlamydiae bacterium RIFCSPHIGHO2_12_FULL_27_8
CTATTATTCTCATTCCTGTTGTCATTATTTTTTCAGGGGATATTTTTTTGCCTTCAATTAAAGTATTTTTAACAGGCCATTTTTGAAGCATTTTAATTTCCACTTCATTTCCATTCTCATCTTTAGCTTTTGCAATAACATCTTCAATAGTATAAAAACCTTCTTTTGCAAGATAAGTTAAAATAAAAGATCTTCTATATTTGAAAGGAAACATTATTTTATGATTAAAATGTCCTTCTTTTACCTCTGCTAAAAAATCTCCTCTAATTACTTTATCTCCAACTTTTAATAGAGGCTTAAATTCCCATTTTTTTTTTCTGTCTAATGCAGGAATATATAAACCCGGTGCTAAAAAATAACCGGCTTTTTCAGCAATTTTTTCCAGCGGATTTTGAAGACCATCAAAAATAGAAGTTAATAATCCGGGACCTAATTCTGCTTCAAGCAAATGTTTTGAAAATTGAACTTCAGTATTTAATTTAATATCCCTTGTATCTTCAAACACCTGAATCTTTGCAATACTATCTGCTATTTCTATAACCTCTGAAGCAAAGCTTTTTTCGTCAACTTTAACATATGAAACTTCACCCTGTTTGATACTCCCGGTGAATTCAACATGTATAAGATTTCCAAAAGCTTTTACTACTTTTCCTGTCGCAATATTTCCCATTTTTTCCCTATAAACTTTCTATTATTTTTTTACCCTCTTCGAAATCCAACCTATTAAAATCTTCGCTAATCATATGCATAACAGCAAATGATAAAATTTGATCAATTTTAAATATTTTAGTTTCAGCAAAATGCTCTATTTCATTAAACAAATATTTTAACAATTCATAATTTAATTTTCTTGGATTGGATATATTATTTTCATATATATTCAAAATCTTTTCATCTTCTTTTAAAATTTCAATTTTAGCACTATCTTTTTGAGAGATAAAAAAAATGATCAAATCATCGGTTTTATCTTCAAACTGAAATTCTTTTAAAATATCTCTATTTTGTCTTTTTGCTCTTAGAGCGGTTAATACAATATTGGTTCTTCTAATTAGAGAAAAATAAAACGTTAAAAAACCACTTTCATTTTCAAAAACATAGTGATAAAAACTTGTCTGTAAAAAAGAAAAATAAAGAACTCTATCCTCTGTTTTTTGATATTTCTCAATAAAATCAAAAACAAAATCAAAAAAATCATCCTTTGTTAAAAAAATGTTTTCTATTTGTTTTACGTTAAATAATCCCCTTTTATCAATTTTATTATTTTGCCAATAAAGCCTCAAATTTAATAGATCAATATATTTTCTCAATAAATTTATTTTATTCAAATCTTCTTTTGAAAGGTTCATTTCGCACAAAAGCAAAAATTCTTCAAATGAAATTTCCGGCTTTTTTTTTAAATCTAAAGAAGGAAGAGATGAACCTAAAAAATAGTAATTATTAAGCATTGAATACTTTCTCTCTAAAATCAGATCTTAAATAATTAGACAATAACTCTTTTAAAAAATCAGAAGATAAATCAATTGTGAGATTTCTATCTAAAAGTTTTATTTTTACTCCCCCATCAAAATCTCCAACAATTATTTCTTTGTTTTTTAATTTTTCAAAAGCCTTTTTTAGAATAAAAGAGTTTACTTTTTCTTTATCTGCATTTTTTGAAATATAAACAGTAACATCTGTATCCAAGCCATCTTTTTTAACTGCATCCAAAATAACTGTAATAATATCAACTATAACATTTGAGTTATTGGATTCATTAATAATTGTTTCATACAAATTTTTAATAAAAAGTTCTTTTTCAATTTTATTTTTTAAAAGCTCCAAACCCTGCTTGGTAGCCATATTTAAGGATGAATCAAAAACTTTTTTCTGAAGTTCTAAATCTTTATTAGACTGTTTTAAAATTTTATCTTTTTCTTCATTTGCTTTTCTTATTATATTTTCAGCTTCAATTTCAGCATTTTCAATTATCTCTTTCGCCTTTTCTTTTGCAGGATCTAATGTCTCTTTTTTAATTGCATCACATATCTCTTTAATTTTTTCATTTCCGGTCTTCATACTAACCCCAAAGTTTATATTTATTTTACATGCTTCTAAAATTAAACTTAAATAAAATTTTAAAAAAATTTTTAAAAAAAATTCTTTGCACTTAATTTTGAAAAATAAGAACATATCTCAAAAAAATTAGAGGAATTTATGAAAAAATTAGTTTTTTCAATAGTCTTACCTATACTGTGTCTATCTTCCATAAATTTAAATGCAAATGATACGTATGTAACTCAAAGAAGAGCAAATGCCGCAACAACAAGTTCGTTTAATGCAACTGCAATTTCAATGGCTTTTTGGGGATTGCTTATAGCAGGTGGCATTACTGCAATTTTATTAACGGTAAACACTTCACACTCATAATGAAAAAAGTTCTTTTATTTGTTATTTTAATAACAAATTATTTTTCTTTGACTCCGGTTATAAACGTCCCAAAAAATTGGGATATAGTTAAATTTAAAGAAGAAAATGAGTACAT
Organism: Chlamydiae bacterium RIFCSPHIGHO2_12_FULL_27_8; assembly: GCA_001796155.1. GTDB lineage: Bacteria > Chlamydiota > Chlamydiia > Chlamydiales > SM23-39 > O2-12-FULL-27-8. The sequence continues at coordinate 10,245 of MGLU01000086.1, forward strand.
TTTTGCAGGAATAGTTAAAAAAAGTAAAAACAATTTTAAACCCTCAATTAATATTGCTAGAGAGATTTCATGTCTATCTTTAGATGAATATGTGAAACTGGCAAAAAATGATCATGAAAATGAAATAAACACTTCATATGACATTTTAGATACACTTGAAATTGATAATACAAAAGCAACGATATCACAAATAAACAAAAATTTCGGATCTTTCAATATTAAAATGCTGCAGTTGATTTTAAAAAAAGATGATAATATTTTTGTTATAACAAGTGCATCTAAAAGTGAAGATTTCTTAAAAAATTACAAAACTTTTTTTGAAGTTTTTTATTCTTTCAAAACAGTTGATGATATACATGTTTTACATAATAATGAATCCTTAAAACAAAAATTTAACGAACTTATACAAGCAACAGACAAGAATAGCAACACACAATTATTAAAAAATATAAGGAATTTTGAAAAATATATAGATAAAAATTTCAAAAATCTTGGAAAATACTTTAAATTTTTAATTATAAAACAGGCAATAGAAGAAATAAACGGACAAAATATATGAAAAAAATAGCTGCATTTTTTATTATTATAGGCATGACTTTTACTGCACAGGTAAAAGCTGAACCTGTAGAAGTTCCAAAAGTTGCAAAAGAATCATCAAAAGCTTCTGAAAAATCAAATTGGCAGCCATGGGCTGTTGGTATTATTACAGTTTTGATTGCAGCAACAGGTATTACAATTGTTGTTGTAAACAAATAAAATTACTTTTACTTAAATTGTAAATTCTTTAAAATAAGTTTTAAGTTTGCGTTGGGATGTTTTATGTCAAAAAAAATTTTTATTTCCTTATTATTAACAACTAATTTTATCTTTGCAGAAGAAGGTTTTGACCCTATTACCACAGACAGTGAACCGATTATCGAAGTTATGGAGTCAAAAAAAGAAGCAGAAAGTGAAATTGTTTTAAATGATTTTGATCCCCCCCCACCTGTTCAGCCTACTTTAAAAAATGAAACTTTTCCTTTAAATACAACATTTGGATACAGCCTTGAAAAAAATAATGGTGAATATTTTGTAGAGACTCAAGGGGAAGATATTTTAAATAAATCATTAGATCGTAAATTAAATTTTTTAATTAGACTTCCTGTATATCAACCTGACAAATCAAACAAATTCAATGGATACCCTGATAAATTTTATTTGAATTTTTTAGATCCTTTTTTCAAATTCACTATAGGTGACGGCAAATATACTCTTTCAGATTTATTGATGAAAAACAATAAAGCTAGAGGAACATCTTTAAGTATAAATCCAAGTGAATATATAGGACTTAAAACTCAATATACTCTTTCAACTAAAGATTTTCCAAGGAACGATTTCGGCTTTTCAATTTTATTAAATCCAATTAGTTTTTTAAACTTGAATGCCAATTTTTTATATAGCGATTTTTTAAATAAAAATTATAAAAATTTACCTAATAAAAATTTAACATATTCTTTTAAGACCGGTTTGGATTTTGAAGATACAAAATTAGCTTTAGAAGCTGCAGCAACAAATAATATATCTTTTGAAAATTCAGGGTTTTTTGCAACTTTCAAAACAAAATTCAAAAAACTTTCTTACAATTCAAATTTTATTTTAGCTAATAGAAATTTTGTTGGTCATTACAATAATTTAAAAGAAAGCAAAAACAATCTTCAATTTGATTTTACAGAATTTGCATTAACATTAGAGCAGGATAGAAAAAAGAATAATATTGACAGAAATACTTTTGAAGAAAAAGCTGAAAGAATTGTAAAAAACAGTGCTATTATCAAATACCCTGCATTAAAAGATATTGATATGTTTTTGACATTTCGAAATCTAAATTCTAAAAATGTTTTAAATTTAGATGGTTTTTATGCAAACACTATAAAACTATCATCAAAATCTAAATTCACAAATTATTCCTTTGAAAATGGTTTGGAGTTTGGAAAATATCACAGTAAAATAGAAGATTATAAATCTCGCAATATAAAAAGTTTGGAAGTAATTTTTAATTATGACATAGAAAAAGATAGCGTTTTTTCACTTTATACAAAGCTTGGAAATATTCTTCTTGAAAATATTTATATCAATTCTTATGCATTTGGAAGTAATTTTTCAACTAAGATAAAAGACAGACTTGATTTTATAATCGCTTACGAATATTCGCTTCATCATAGAAAAAGTGATAGAGAACTACCTGCAAAAACATTATTAAACTGGGACAATCACTATTTCAAAGAAGATCTGAAATATACTTTTGATAACGATCATTCAATTATTCTCTCTTCGAGAATTAACAAACCTTTATCTGATAAAAAAGAAAAAGAATTTTTATTAACTTATACAATTCCATTTGAAGTGGTAAGTATAAATAGAGGGCTTGCTAGAATAAGAAATACAATAGTTAATACTCTTAATTGACATGCTCCCACGGCTAAATCAGACCGTTACCTTAGAAGCTTTATGCTTGTTGCAGCCATTGCTTTTTCGGTTTTACACAATCTCCACAGACTTAACATCCCAAGTGCCCATCGTTTAGATCTTAAAAGTTTTAAACATATCAACATGTTTAAAACTTTTAAGATAAGAAAAAAAAGACGCTTTCATCCCACGATTGAAACCGTGTGTTTTCCCGCTTACTTGTCATAAAATAATAGAGTGCTTAATTAAAAAAACTCTCCAATAAATTTTGATATATATGGAATCATTTCTCTAAAAGCAAAAACACCAAATATAGCAGCTGCAGCACCATTTAGAGCTGGATTTTTCTTTTTTTTGATTACTCTATACAAATAATAAATAAACAATCCTAATAATATTAAGATATAAATAATTTTATTCATTGATATTCTCCTCTTCTTCCTTTTCTTTTTTTTCTTCTCTAGCAGCTTCAAAAAGTTCTTTAGCTTCTTTGAAATTATCATAAGACTTCTTTAATTCATATCCTCCAGCTATACAGCCTGCTGTGCCGCCGGCGATATGTCCTTCTATAATTCCAAGAGTCCCCATTCCTAGTTCAACAATTCCAATACCTGCATCAGTCAAAGCTTCATCTAATTTTTCATATGCCTTTTCTTCAGCAGTTTTTTCAATTTTCTCCGGTTTTGCTTCTTCTGTTTTTTCTTCGTGCTTTTTCTTTCCAATCTTTTTCGAAAATGTATTTATGAGAGCTTTTTCACATAATAAAAAAACTCTTTTTTCATTATTTTCATTAGTGATTGTTGCATAAATAAAATCTTTATATTTTTTATCAATCAAAAATTCATTTTTATTATTTAAATGTTCTACCGATATTACAGTCCATTTTTTTTTATCTTTTTTATATACATCAAAGATATATTTCTCATCATATGAATTAGATCCTATAAGCAAAATAGCTTGATTTCCTTTCTGATCTTGAAGAGTAATTTTGTAAAAATTATTAATTTCATTGTCTACTGAATTAAAATCAAAACCTTTTAAAGATTTAATAGAAAATGAATTTACAGCAAAAATGGATTGTGATGAACTGAATAAAAAGATTAATAAAAATAAGACTTTTTGTCGAGTAGGCATTGATGCCTCCTTTTATTTATATTTATTTTAATAAATGCGAGGAACCATAACACCCCTCACAGAACCG
>MGLU01000087.1 GCA_001796155.1 Chlamydiae bacterium RIFCSPHIGHO2_12_FULL_27_8
GTTAAAGTATAAAGATTTTATTTTAATTAATTTTTTTGAAGATTTAAAAAATGCTAATTTTTTTTATAAATATCTAATAATAAGTAAGCTAAGTATTTATTTTGGTCTTTATCGGAAATTAAACTTAAGTTTTAATTTATTATTAATAATAAATTTAATAATTACACTTTAAGTTAATTACTAATTATGATATAATTTAATTTTAAATTAAGGAGAAGATTATTATGGCAATTATTACAAGAGATGGTCAGAGACACCCATATCCAATAGCAGAAAGAGCTGAATTATCAGGCCTATCTACAGAAATTTTACTGAAAATTTTTAGACGTCTTCCAGCAGAAGATCTTTGTTCAGTGGATTTAACTTGCAGAAAATTCAAACAATTGAATTTCGAATTAACCCAATTTTCACAAGAACATATGTTAAGTGCTTTAAAATATATTTATCAAAATATTGATAGAATTAAATTAAGAATATTACGAGATTCAGATTTTCAGATCTTATCTCTCTTGAAGGAGGAACAATATGATATACTAATGCACCAATTAAGTGTCAGATTTCCTAACAAAAGTGAAGAAGAATTATTGTTTTTACTACAAATATTATTTATTCATGAATCTTTTTTGAATGAAAAAAACAGAAATACTATTTCATATCTAGAAATATTGGATAAAATTTCTATAAAATATGCACCCCTTTCCTATGAAAAGATCATAAAAATGATATATATTGATATTTTTACTAAGGGATTAAGAGATCACGCTAAAAAATATTACATAGAAAAAAGATTTGATAAATTATCAAAAGAATTATATGGAATAAGGCTATTTAATCAATTAGCTTTATTAATTAACAATATATCGAGAAAAGAAATAATTGTTCATAAATTTCAGGAAGATTTCTTGAGGATCACACAACCGCTCATATTGGTCTCAATGTTATTATCAATAACAATTTTGATGGATAAAATGGTGGGCAATAAAGCAAATTCAATAATTGTAAGAAATACAATGAATTTAATAAAATTCAGTGTGTTCTCTGTAAAAGATCATAAATCATTTAAACCACTAATGCATCAAGGGTTATTTTTGCTAGCCTTATATTGCATTGCGGAAAATTTTTTCAAGTTTGTTCCGCAAAAAAAAGTTATATTATTACTTATTATGAACATTCAAGTATTGATTCAACATCCAAAAATAAAATTTATCAATTCAGCAATGATTTTATACAGTTATTATATTTTTGTATCCTTGTATTTAAGTCATTTTGCATTGACTACTTTCACAACTAATCCGGACTCTTACAATATAGGACTAGTGTATAGCTCTATCATAGCGTTTAAAGTCTTTAATGACGAAATTAAACCTATTGTTCCTGCTTATACAAGACGAATTGCTGCAAAACTTGTTTAGTTAAGTTAAAAATCCCATCCATCAATAGCAGATGACTGATTATATGATGTAACTGTCGACTCAAAAAAGTTAGCTTTAACATCTCCTTTACCTTCAGTATCTGCTATTTTTTCTAAATGATTATGCCGAATGAAGATAAATTTGATTCTATAACTATTTCGAAAGAAATTATTAAATTTTTAGAATCACATAAAGTTAAAGTGCTTTCAGAAAAATCAAAAGCTGCATTATTAAACATAGAAGCTATTTCAGAAAAAAATATTCAAAATATTGAATATTTTATTTCTCTTGGCGGAGATGGGACAATTTTAAAAAATATCCATGAATATTCTTATTTAAACAAACCTTTTTTAGGAATAAATTTAGGAAGTTTGGGGTTTATGACAGACATCCCTCTAAATGATATTTACATTTCGCTTCAAGATCTTTTGAACAAAAATTTTACAATAGAAAACAGAATAATGTTAGAGGTAAAATCTAATTCTAAATTGATAGCTGCAAACGATATAGTTTTTCATAGGAGAGAGAATCCATCTTTGATAGATTTATCTGTTTATTTAAATGGAAAATATTTAAATACTTTTTCTGCAGATGGACTAATTATAGCAACGCCAAATGGATCGACTGCATATTCTCTATCTTCAGGTGGGCCTATTTTGATGCCTGAGCTTGATGCTTTTGTTTTAACTGCGATATCCCCTCATACTATTTCGATCAGACCAATAGTCATAAGGTCTCATGTTGAAATAGAAATAAAATATATTTCAAACAACAATAATAACATTTCATATTTTGTAGATGGTATGCATCAGTTTTCAATAAAAGCGAAAGAGTCAGTTACATTAGTTAAAAGCAAAACAATTTTAAAGCTTATAAAACTTAAAAATCATGATTATTTTTCCACTTTAAGAACAAAACTTAACTGGTCCGGAAATTTAAAAATTTAAATATTTTTTTAAAAGAATAGAGTATTACTAACTCAAAAGTTTTTGAGATCAATTCTTGATCTCATGATGCATTTAAAGTATACTTTATATCAATTAAGTTTGTTCTTAATGTTGAAAAGTTTGTTACTTTCACTGAAAAGGATTTTTGATGTTTAAATTATTAAAACAACCCAGAGGTTTTTCGATTTTTTTCCTAACTGAAATGTGGGAGAGGTTTGGTTTTTACATCACTCAAACTTTATTAATTTTTTATTTGATTGATCGTTTTCATTTAACAGATACTGTTAGCTATAGTATTTTAGGTTCTTTTACAGCATTAGCTTATATTAATCCGGCATTAGGAGGATATATTGCCGATCGCTATTTAGGTGCAAAGCAAGCAATTTTATGGGGTGTATTATTAATTTCTTTTGGATATATCATTCTTACTTTTTCTGAAGATTTGATTAAGGTTTTTATTTCATTAGCGTTTATTTCTATTGGTACAGGTTTATTAAAACCTAATATTTCAAGTTTATTGGGTAGTTTATATTCTGCTAAAGATCCCCGCCGTCATACCGGTTATACGATTTTTTACATGGGAATTAGTTTAGGTATAATTTTAGCAACTAGTTTTGGTGGTTATTTATGGCAGACTATAGGTTGGAAAATTACTTTTATTATTGCTGCTATAGCATCATTGCTTGCATGGATAACTTTCTTTTTTGGTTCACGTTTTTATAAATTAGATGATTTGAATAAAATTCCATATTCATTAAAAAAATATTTGCAAGCATTTTTTTTAATAATATTAACTGTAATTGTTAATACCGTTATTATTACACACAACATACTATCTATTGTTGCATTTAGTATAGTCGCTATATTAAGTGTTATTATTATATTATATGAGATCTTTCGTTCTCAAGATAGTGTAGAAAAGAGACGCTTACTCGCTTATTTTTTGTTAATATGTATCTCAGTATTTTTTTGGGCAATTTATTTTCAATTATTTTTTTCCATGAATTTGTTTATTGATCGAGTCGTCGATCGGCAAATATTCGGCTTCAATGTTCCGGCGTCTTTTTTTGTAAGTATTGAATCTTTTGGTTTAATTATTTTTGGTCCTTTTTTAGGTGCTCTATGGCATATATTTGCACGCAATGGCAATAATAGAGGCTTATCTATACCGGGTAAATTTGCAGGCGGTTTATGCATGATGACCGTAGCTTTTGCTTTGTTGTTTATGAGCTCCCTATTTACAAATAGTAATGGCTTGGTTATGTCGGGCTGGATAATTGTTGTTTATTTAATTATTTCAATTGGCGAGCTTTTGTTATCTCCAATTGGCTTAGCTATGGTTAGCGAGCTTGCTCCTCCCCGTTTGGCCGGATTGATGATGGGAATTTTTTTTGTATCTCTAGGGTTAGGTGGCAAACTTGCAGGAATTTTTGCTGATTATGCTGCGATTTCAAAAGACATTGGAGATTTAGATCAAATGAAAACTATTTATCATCATGCTTTTGGTATTTATTTATTTATTTGTTTAATTATTACTCTAGCAAGCCTTGCTCTTGTACGAATAATTAAAAAATTAATCATTATCTAATATAAAATTGTAAAAAAAACAACTCGTGAATACAATAAAAAAAAATGATAAGGACTAATTATGAAAAATAAAATATTTGTTTTATTTTTATTAACAGCTTTGATTACATCAATGCCTTTATTATCAAAACAAAATAAAGCAAATCCATCCAATTATTGGCCGGGTAAACCATGGATGTGTCCGGATTGCCATATGATCACTGACCCTCTTTGTCATGATTGTGATGAAAGCGACGAGGGCAATGATAATAATGAAGACAATATCGCTCAAAACAAAGAGAAAGATGAATAAAACATATCAAATTGGGTTTTATTTTTTGCAATAAAATCTATATTTGTATGTTGCAGTTGATAAAATTTATATTTAAAAAGAAATTTTCTAAAATATTTTTAAGTCGAATATTTCTTTGAAAAGCAAGCTTTGCTTCATCTATATTTTTTAATATATTATTTAAATCCGGAAGATTTTTTAAATCCTGTTTTAATAAAATATCTTTTTTATCCTGAAAAAATATTTTTTGGTTTAAATTTACTTTTAAAATATAAAGATCTCTAAACCAATAGAAAATTTTTTCAAAAAGAAGGTCTATCTCCTTGAAAAGTTTTATATTTTCATCTTCTTCTATTGTTTTTAGATATATGTCTTCAAGTTTTCCAAGTGCTTCTAATAAATCAAAGTAATTTGAAATATTTTGTTTCGAAAGTATCGAAATTATCATGTCTCTTTTTTTAATATACTCTTTATGGTTGGACAGTTCAATTGCTTTGCCAATAGAATTATTGGAAATTCTAGCTAAAATTTTTGCGTCTTCACAACTAAAAGAACAATTTTCCATTAAATACTTCAAAATTTCTTCTTCAGAAATTCCTGAAAAATTAAATCTAAAACATCTAGATATAATTGTAGGTAATATATTATCTATACTTGAAGCTAATAATATTATGTAACTGTCAAAAGTAGGTTCTTCAAGAGTTTTTAAAAGAGCATTTGCAGATGAAGGCAGCATCCTATCTGCATCCTCTATAACAAAAACTTTAGCAAGAGCTTCATATGGAGCCATATTTACTTCAGAAATTAAGTTTCTTATAGATGCTATATTATGGAGATATGTTTTACCCTCAGGTTTTAAAATATGAAGATCAGGATGAGTATTTTCATTAATTTTTTTCAGAATTTTTAGATCTATATTTTCTGTTTTATACATAAGATGAAGTGCAAGTTCTTTTGCAAATAAAAACTTTCCTACACCGTCAGGACCTATAAAAAGAATAGTATTTGATAATGAGTCTGAATCAAATGCATTTTTAAGTTTATTTTTAACTTCTAAATTACCGATAATTTTTTCAAAAATCATAGAAGTCAGTCTAAAAGATTTAAAATAAATTGCATAGTATTTTCAAAAACTTCTTCTTGAGTTTTTGAAGCATCAATAATTTTTATTCTCTCCGGAAATCTCTCTTCTAAAATATAAAAACCTTCTCTTATTTTATAATGAAATTCCATTTTTTCAGATTCAATCCTATCCAAACCCTTTTTAACTCTTGAAAGACCCACTTTTGGATCAACATCCAAATATAAAGTTAAATCAGGAATAGCATCTTCCAAAATATAATATGAATAATTTATAACTTCATCAAT
>MGLU01000088.1:0-7429 GCA_001796155.1 Chlamydiae bacterium RIFCSPHIGHO2_12_FULL_27_8
ATATGAGCTAAATAAAAAATTTTTAAAATTTTTAAAAAAAAGAATAAAAGACAAGGATGTTTCCAATTTATTTTCTGCACTTTTAATAGGAGTAAATAATAACAAGCTTTTATCTTATGCATTTTCAAAAACCGGACTGTCTCATGTACTTGCAATATCGGGATTTCATTTTGGAATTTTGGTATTGATTTTTAATATATTTTTTAAAATTTTACCTTATAAAAATTTCAAAAATATTCTGTTGATATTTTTAATTTCATTGTATTTTTTTTTAATCAACACAACTCCTTCTATACAAAGGGCATTTATAATGGTTTTAATAATTATATTTTCAGAACTTCTAAATAGAAAGTATTGTCCCTTAAATGCACTTGGAGGTGCATTATTTACTTCTATAATTTTAGATCCATATGTAATTTTCAATATTGGTTTTCAATTAAGTTATTTAAGTTGTTTTGCGATATTTATAATTTTTCCGGTAATTGAGAAATTTTCAGAGAAAATTTTTGAAAAAAAAAGTTTAAAAAAAATGAATTTATTCAATAGAGCATCCTATATGTTGTTAACTTTTTTTAAATCTTCATTATTATTAACATTTTCGATAACCATAATTCTTTTTCCTATAATTATTTATCATTTTGAAAAGTTTCCGATCTTTTCCTTTTTTTATAATTTATTCATACCAATAATGATTATTGTAATTATTTTTTTGATGTTTTCGTCTATTTTATTATATTTTATATATATTCCTTTTGGAGATATTTTATTTAGATTGAATACACAAATATCTAAAAATCTTCTTTTGATAATTTATCATCCCCCGGCTGAAATTAATTATGTATTTAGATTTAAAGGTTTAAATTTAGAAATTTTAGTTACCTATATATTTTTAGTTTCAATGATTTTTATATATATTAACAACTTTTTAAAAGAGAAAGAGATGAAGATTTTAAAGTTTTTTTAATAAAATCCTTAATATGGGCATCTATCATCTATTTGAAAAAAAACTATATACATAAAATTTATTTTAATTTCACATAAGTATCTTGAATTTGATTAATTACTTTGGTTTAAGAAATGATCGCACCACTTAATTAAAAAATTTTAATAATTCAGATAAAATTTCTCTTTTTTTAAAAAAATGAATATCTTAAAATCTTTTATTTCAAATATCTAAGATTTGAGCTATTTTAGAATTTGTTTATGGCGGACATAGCTCAGCCGGTTAGAGCGTCGGATTGTGGTTCCGAAAGTCGCGGGTTCGAGTCCCGTTGTTCGCCCATCTTATTTAGGTTTTTTAGTGGAATTTTTAAAAGCTATATTTTTAGGAATTATTCAAGGATTAACTGAATTTTTTCCAATAAGTTCATCTGCACATCTAAAACTTATTAAATATATTTTTAATGTTGATTTTGGAAGAGATAATATTTTATTTGACCTTGTTTGTCATTTAGGAACAATTTTAGCAAGTATAATATTTTTAAGACTTGAAGTGAAAAAAATAATAAAAGACAAACATTCCATATTTCTTTTTTTTGTTGCAATTCTCCCATTATTCTTTTTTTATTTTTTTTTAAAACCTTATATAGTTTTTTTTTCTGATATATTTTATCTACCATTTTTTTTATTTTTTTCTTCTATTCTTTTATTTTATATATCGAAAAAAGATTTCAAAAAACAGACCATCCCCTATAAAAAAAAAATAAAAGATGTTTTTTTTATAGGTATAATGCAGTCACTTGCTCTTTTACCCGGAATTTCTAGAAGTGCATCTACAATAAGTTCGGCACATATAAGAGGATGGGATATTAAAGAATCAATAAAATTTTCATTTTTACTGTCAATACCTACAATTTTAGGTGGAAGTTTTTTAGAAAGTTTTAAAATTTTTTTAAAAAAGGAACCAATTGAAATTTCTTATATTCCACTAGTGTTAGCATTCATCTTTTCATTTGGTGTAGGTCTTTTATGTATAAGATACATATTTAAAATAGACTCGTCAAAAAAATTAAAACCTTTTGCAATATATTTACTTTTGTTGTCATTTTTTTCGTTTATATATATAAATATAAATTAGAGATATGAAAAAAAAGATTAAAAAAATTTCCAAAAAAAAAGATATTCAAAAAAAACATTTTGAAACAAGAGGACTTTTTATCCTATCTTTAAATGTTTTTTTACTTGTATCTTTAATAACATTTTCAAAAAACAATCCAAATGCAAACTGGCTTGGTTATTTAGGTCATTATTTAGCATATATTTTAACTTATTTATTTGGATTAAGCTCATATTTATTTTCATTTTTTTTGTTTTGGATAGGAATAAAATTAATAACTAAAAAAAATCTTCAAGGCTTTTTTTTTAAGGGATTTAGCTTTTTTTTAATGCTTATATCAATGTCATTTTTATTAACTATTTACAGTGATTCTTTGTCTATTGGCTCTAGTATTGAAAATAAGGTTTTTACAGATCAGATATTTTTTCATAATTTAAAACCCTATTATCAGATGAGATATAACTTAGGGGGATCTTTTTTTTATTATATTTATAAAGACCTTCCTTTTTTAAATTTAAAAAAGGTTTTAAGTTCATCAGGGTGTACTTTAATCTTTTTTACAACTTTTATGATATCTTTTTTACTTTTCACAGGATTGGATATAATTACAACTTTTAAAAATTTTAAAAGAGAAAAAAAGAAAAAACCAATTAAGAAAAAAAGAGAGCTTTTCAAAAAGCTTTTAATTTTTATTTTAGAAAAAATTAAAGAAAAAAGGGAAAAGAAAAAACAAAAACCTTTACCTGCAACACAGATAAATATAAAACAGAATACAATACAAAAAGAAAAGATTGAAAAAATACCTGAAAAAGAAAATATCAACATAAATACAAAAGTTGAAAAAATTATTGAAAAAGTACCTACATTTTTAGACAAGCTGAAAACCCCATATTATTTACCTCCTACATCTCTTCTTACAGACCCTCAAAAAATTGATCATCCGACAATAAAAAAAGAACTTTCAAAACAAGCAGAAGTTTTAGAAGAAACTTTAAAAAATTTTGGAATAGAAGCAAAAGTCGGCGAAATAAACTGCGGTCCAACAATTACATCTTTTGAAGTTCATCCCTCAACAGGAGTAAAGGTACAAAAAATCAAATCTCTGGAAAATGATATTGCTTTGAATATGGAAGCAAAATCAATACGTATTATTGCTCCAATTCCGGGAAAAGCTGCGGTTGGAGTCGAAGTACCTTCTATATATCCTCAGGAAGTAAGTTTGAAAGAAATGATTCAAAATTATCAGATGCAGCAAAAAAAAATGCAGATACCGATACTTCTTGGAAAAACCGTAACCGGAGATAATGTTATTGCAGATCTGACAAAAATGCCTCATCTTCTGATAGCCGGAGCAACCGGATCCGGAAAATCTGTATGTGTAAATTCTATTGTTGTTTCTATTTTGATGAATGTTGCTCCCGATAATGTAAAACTTTTGATGATTGATCCTAAAAAAGTTGAGTTAACCCAATATTCAAATCTTCCACACATGCTAGCCCCTGTTATTACAGAAGCTCATGGAGCATATGCAGCTCTTCAATGGCTTGTTAGAGAGATGCAAAACAGATATGATATTTTAAAACAGTTAAGACTTAGAAACATTACTGCATTCAACCTTAGAAAAATTACAAAAGAAGAACAAGAATTAGAAATGGAGATACCTGAAAAACTTCCACTTATTGTAGGGATTTTTGATGAGTTTGCAGATTTAATGATGGTATCTTCCGGCGATTTAGAGACCCCTATTGCAAGAATTGCACAAATGGCAAGAGCTGTTGGAATACATCTTATTTTGGCAACACAAAGGCCATCTAGAGAAGTTATTACGGGAATCATCAAAGCAAACTTTCCCTCAAGAATTGCTTTTAAAGTTTCATCAAGAATAAACTCACAGATTATTTTAGATGAAGTTGGAGCTGAACAGCTTCTTGGAAATGGAGATCTTTTATTTTCTCCTCCGGCAGCATCTCAGTTAATAAGAGCTCAAGGTGCATATATTAGGGATGATGATATAAATAAAGTGATAGATAATATCTGTGAAAAATATCCGACAAATTATTTAATACCGTCATTTGATAATATGCCTAAAGCTGAAGATCTTGCAAAAAACAGTGATGCAAAAGATGCTTTATACGATCAGGCTTTAAATATTATAATATCTACAAGAAATGCCTCTACAACTTTTTTACAAAGAAAATTAAAAATAGGATATGCAAGAGCGGCTTCTATAATGGATGAACTTGAAACTAACAATGTAATTGGTCCTCAGATAGGTTCTAAACCTAGAAAAGTTTTATCTTTGGATGAAGAGTTATAAAAAATTAAATTTCTATACATTTTGAAATTTTATTCTGATAAGCAATATTTATTTCAATATCTCTATTAATATTTTTTAAAAATATTTGAGATTTATTTTTTAAAAGGTCGATAGAATTGCATTCTTCAGATATATGAGATAGATAAATATGAGTTAATTTATCATGCATAATATCTTTTATAAGATCAAAACATTCTTCATTAGAAATATGACCATGTTTTGACAAGACTCTATCTTTATATAACTTTGGTCTATTGGAAGCATGGACCATATTTACATCATGGTTTGCTTCGATAAAAAGAATATTTGTATCTTTTAATCTTTTTTTTATAAGCGAGGTGACGAAACCTAAATCAGTACATACAGCTATTTTAGTTTTATTTTTAATAAAAGTAAAACCAACAGGTTCTAAAGTATCATGAGGAAGAGAAAATGAATGTACAATAAGATCATTAAATTCGAACTCCTCCCCTGTTGTAAAAATTTTAGCTTTTGGCAAAAATTTTGTATTTTTATAAATTCTTTTTAAAGTTTCTGAATTAATAATTACTGGAATATTTAATTTTTCGGAAATTGTTTTTAAATATCCTGCATGATCGAAATGTTCATGAGTAATAAAAACAGCCTCTATAGAAAAAATATCTTCATTTATTTCTAAAAGTTTTTTTTCTAGTTTTTGAAATGATATTCCTACATCTATTAAAATTTTTGTCTTTTCAGTTTTCAAAAAAATTGAATTTCCTTTAGAACCGGAAGATAATGGACAGAATTTTAACATTAGAACCTATAAAACTTATAAAATACTTTAAAAGTTTTTAGATTTGAAGTTCAATAATAATAAAAATTAGTTTTTATTATTTTTTTTAGAACTTTTAATTGCCGAAACCTGTTTAATTTTTAAAGTTCTGACTTTTTTCATTCCTACCTCTTTAGAAGAAGGAAGGGCTATTTTTGCAGCACCGCCAATTTTTTCTTCTTTATTAGTTGGAATTTCAAATTTTTTAGTTTCTGTAAGTTTTGGTTTTGAAAAAGGCAAAAATGGTTTATTAAGTTCTTGTATATTCACATCCATTTCTGAAGCGGAAAGTTTTGATTGTAGTTTTTGAAGCGATTCAAGTCGTTGAGATAGTGCTTCTAATTTTTCATCAACTTTTATTCTTGGAGCACCTCTAAGTGAAGCTAAAAGCTGTTCTTCAGTTTCAAATTTTGAAGAGAATGTGACGGCAGATGCAGATAAGATATCAGGTATATATAAAAATGCTCTCAAAGCTTTTGGTACATTTGTATAAATATCCATAGAAACTTGTGGTTCCATTTCTATTTTAGCAATTTGTTTTGGAGGTCTGCCTCTTTTTGGTCTTGGATTTAAAGCTTCAACTGAATAATAAGTTTTAGATTTTGTAATTACAATATTTCTTGCAGTCAAAATATCTTTTGGAACTTTTTCTTCGAACAGTGACTGTTTTAATTTTTCAATTAAATTTTTTGTAATTTCCAAATCTTCTTCAAAAACAAATTTGATATCTTGTGATCTTAGCCATTCAATAATTCTTACTCTGAATCTCTCTTGATAATATTGCTGCCATTTTTCAAGTTCGACTAAATTATCATAAATATATTCTAAAAAATTTTCTCTGGCTTCTTTTCCGGTAATTATATCCAAAAGTTTATCTTTAGTATCGATATCATAAATTTTTTCCTGTACAAATCCTTCCATAAATTTTTTAACTTCATAAAAGGCCATTTTAGGAATTAGGCAGTATCTATCTTTATTTGAGTCGATTTCTTTTTTCAATTCTTGTAATTCATCTGCTTCTTTATCTAAATCTGCATACACTAAAAAGCCTTCTAACCTGTCTAAATAAAAATCTCTTTCATCGTCAGATTTAGCAAAAGCGTCCATTAAACGGTTGAAACGTAAAATTAAAGGAATTTGGGCTTTCAGGCTATTTTTCATAAATTAACTATCCATACTTTAAAGTGTACCCGATGATACCATAAATATTTGTGTATTACAAGTCTTGAAATCTAATATTGAGCTAATATATCATTATTATCTTTAAAAAGATGGTAAAAAAAATGTTAGATATAAAGATTTTGAGAGAAAATCCAAAAGAAGCAGAAAAGCTTTTAAAAGCTAAGGATAAGGAAGTTGATATTTTTAAAATATTGACTTTAGATGAAAATGCAAGAAAAATTCAAAAAACCGTAGATGATCTGAAAGCTAGAAGAAACAATGCCTCTAAAGAAATAGCCGAGCTTAAAAAACAAAAGAGTGATGCTTCTATACTTTTGGATGAGATGTCTAAAATTTCTAAAGAGATAACAAATTTGGATATCTCTTTAAAAGAAATTTTAGAAAAAAGAGATTTTTTACTATCAATGCTTCCTAATTTCTTTTCTAAAGACATTCCTATTTCAGATGATGTTAAAGACAACAAATGCATCCGGACTTTTAAAGAAAAAAGAAATTTTTCATTTTCTTTTAAAAATCATATAGAGCTCAATGAAAAGCTTGATCTTTTTGATTTTGAAAAAGGTGTTAAAATATCAGGTTCGGGATTTGTTGTTTATAAAGACAGAGGGGCCAAATTGGAATGGGCACTTTTAAATTATATGCTAGACACCCATAGAGGGAATGGTTTTAAGCATATTATGCCTCCAATTTTGGTTAAAGATGAAGTTTTATATGCTTCCGGTCAGCTTCCGAAATTTAAGGATCAGTCATATAAAATTGATGATGCAGATTATAAACTGTATGTCATTCCGACAGCTGAAGTTCCTTTAAATGGGATGCATATAGATGAGATTATAGATATAGAACAGCTTCCTTTAAAATATGTTGCATATACTCCCTGTTTTAGACGGGAAGCGGGCTCTCATGGAAAACAGGAAAGAGGCTTGATCAGAACCCATCAATTTAACAAGGTTGAGCTTTTTGGACTTTGCACTCCTGAAGAGAGTGAAAATATTTTTGAAGAAATTTTGTCATCAGCAGAAAGCATTTTAAAAGGTCTGGACATGCATTATAGATCGATGCTTTTATGTTCATCTGA
>MGLU01000088.1:7458-7605 GCA_001796155.1 Chlamydiae bacterium RIFCSPHIGHO2_12_FULL_27_8
ATATTGAAGTATATCTGCCTGGTCAAAATAGATATTATGAGGTTTCTTCCGTATCAAACTGCACAGATTTTCAATCAAGAAGATCTAATATTAGATATAGAGAAAAAGAAGAAAAACCAAAATTTTTACATACACTGAACGGATCGG
>MGLU01000088.1:7618-8166 GCA_001796155.1 Chlamydiae bacterium RIFCSPHIGHO2_12_FULL_27_8
CAGACTAATGGTGGCTATTTTAGAAAATAACCAGTTAGAAGATGGCAGTGTGTTGATACCTGAGGTGTTAAGAAAATATTTGAACAACCAAACGCACCTAGATCCTATATCGTAAGTAATTTAAAATAAATTGTTTATATAAAACATATTGGCAATCTTACTATCCATTTGCTAAAAATACACCTATTATGCTAAAATTAAATATAGAATTATGAATGGCAAAGTATGTTTAAAAAATTAAAAGTGAAAAAAAGGACTTCAAAAGAAGCTACGGAACAAGAGCTTCTTTTGGGGCTTATAGAACTCTATCTAAGATCAAAATCACCTATAGGATCAAATACCTTAAAAAATTTTGGTTTTGAATCTATGAGTTCTGCAACGATTAGAAATTATTTTGCATCTTTGGAAGAAAAGGGATTTTTGAACCGGCAGCATACATCAGGGGGAAGAATACCAACTGCTAAAGCAATGAAGCTCTATTCTGAAGAAATATTGAAAAAAGATTTTTCTAATAAAAATAAAAAAGATTTTTTTGATTATTTTTCAGA
>MGLU01000088.1:8188-13132 GCA_001796155.1 Chlamydiae bacterium RIFCSPHIGHO2_12_FULL_27_8
AAAATAACTACATATTTAAGCAACGCAATAGATTTTTTATCAGAAAATTTAAATTTAAGTATTTTTTTATCATCTCCAAGATTTGATCAGGATTTTGTAAATGACATTAAACTTGTAATACTAGATAAAACAAGAATTTTGACAGTGATAATAACAGATTTCGGTTTAATCAAAACCGAAGTGATAACTACAAATCAAAATTTGGATGCACAAAAAATAAAACTTATTGAAGATTTTATTTTATGGAGAATGAATAAAAAAATCAGACCTACTATTGAAGACCCTAGTTTAGTAAAACTTTCTCAGCAAATATATAATGAGATGATGGTTAGATATATTGTAGGTTATTCAAACTATATCTCAGAAGATATATATAAAACCGGTCTTTCAAAATTACTTTCATATGATGATTTAAAAGACCCAATGCTTTTATCAGAAGCATTATCAATTTTTGAAAATACAAATCAGATGAGTGCAATTTTAAAAGATGCGATTTATAAAAAATCAATAACATGCAATATTGCACAAGATTTAGAAAAATTTGGATATAAGACCGGTAATATGTGTATAATTTCCATACCATATTACATATCAAATATTGCTGTGGGAGCAATATCAATACTAGCTCCACTACATGTTGATTACAGGAAAGTTTTTTCAAAACTTTTTACTTTTTCTCAAATACTTTCCGGCAATCTGACAAACAATATATACAAACATAAAATTACATTTAGACAAACATCGGACTATAAAAAAATAAACGATAGCTCGATTCTTTTAGATAATAAGAGCGTAAAATAAGGAACAAAAATGAAAGAAGAACAAAAAACTGAAGAAATATTAAAAGAAACAGATAAAACAACAACAATTGAAGAAGAGCTTTTGAAGATGAAAGAAGAGCTAAAAGAAAAAGACAATAAAAATTTAAGACTGCTAGCTGAGATGGAAAATTTAAGAAAGAGGATGCAGAAAGAGAAGAGTGAATCTATAGCATTTGCAATAGATTCTACAATTGGAGAGTTTTTATCAATAGTAGATAGTTTTGAAAACGCCTTGAATTTTGCTCAAAATTCAAGTGATGAAGTTAAAAACTGGGCGATAGGTTTTCAGATGATTTTAAATCAGCTAAAAGAAGTTTTGCATAATCATGGTATTGTAACTTATCACACTCTTGGTAACCGGTTTGATCCAAACTATCATGATGCAATCGAGATTATTGAATCAGATGATCATGAAGACAGCACTATAATTAAAGAGCTTGTTAAAGGGTATAAAAGCACTGATAGAGTTATAAGACATGCAAGGGTTGTTGTTTGTAAAAACAAAATTGAAGTTTTAAAAGAAGATGAAAATGAAGCTGTAAAAGCTCAAGAAAAAAATTAAATAAACATGAGGTAATATATGTCAAATAATGATAATAAAGGAAAAAAAATAATTGGTATCGACCTTGGTACCACAAACTCATGCGTAGCAATAATGGAAGGTAAAGCACCTAAAATTATATCAAACGCAGAAGGTACAAGAACAACACCGTCTGTAATTTCATATAAGGGAAATGAAAGAATGGTAGGGGTACCGGCAAAAAGACAAGCCGTTACAAACCCCGAAAAAACACTTTTTTCAACAAAAAGGTTTATTGGACGAAAATATAATGAAGTTTTGGAAGAGATTAAAACAGTTCCATATAAGGTAGCAAAAGATGCAAATGGAAATGTTGTGTTTGATATCGGTGGAAAAATGATAACTCCGGAAGAAGCTGCAGCTCAAATTTTGATCAAAATGAAAGAATCTGCAGAAAACTATCTTGGAGAAAAAGTCACTGAAGCCGTTATTACAGTTCCGGCATATTTTAATGATTCACAAAGACAGTCAACAAAAGATGCAGGTAAAATTGCAGGATTGGATGTTAAAAGAATAATTCCTGAACCGACAGCTGCCGCACTAGCATATGGTCTTGATAAGCAGCATGAACAAAAAATTGCGGTTTACGATCTAGGCGGAGGAACATTTGATATTTCCATTATGGAAATTGGTGATGGAGTATTTGAAGTGCTTTCGACAAACGGAGACACTCACCTTGGCGGAGATGATTTTGATGAAAAGGTTATAAAATGGATTTTACAAGAATTTAATAAAGAGAATGGAATAGATCTTTCTAAAGATAAAATGGCTCTTCAAAGGTTAAAAGATGCTGCTGAAAAAGCAAAGATAGAGCTTTCAGGCACACAATCAACTGATATTAATCAGCCGTTTATTACAATGGATGCAACAGGTCCAAAACATTTGTCATTAACACTTACGAGAGCTAAACTTGAAAATTTAACTCAGGATTTAGTTGAAAGAACTAAAAATCCATGTGAAAAAGCATTAAAAGACGCCGGACTTTCTCCAAGTGATATAAATACAGTTATATTAGTTGGCGGTATGTCAAGAATGCCTATCGTACAAGAGATGGTAAAAAGTATATTTAAAAAAGAGCCTCATAGAGGTGTAAACCCGGATGAAGCTGTTGCAGCAGGTGCCGCAATTCAAGGGGGTATATTAGGTGGAGATGTTAAAGACATTTTACTTTTAGACGTAGTTCCATTAACACTTGGTATTGAAACTCTTGGAGGAGTATTAACTCCGCTTATAGAAAGAAATACTACTATACCTACTCAGAAAAAGCAGGTATTTTCTACAGCCGGAGACAATCAGCCGGCAGTAACAATTATTGTTCTGCAAGGTGAAAGACCTATGGCAAAAGATAATAAAGAGATCGGTAGATTTGATCTTACAGATATACCTCCTGCTCCAAGAGGAGTTCCGCAAATTGAAGTATGTTTTGATTTAGATGCGGATGGTATTTTGCATGTTTCTGCTAAGGACAAACAATCCGGCAAGGAACAAAAAATAAAAATTGAAGCTAAATCCGGTCTTTCAGAAGAAGAGATCAAAAAAAAAGTGAAAGAAGCTGAAATACACAGAGAAGAAGATCTTAAGAAAAAAGAACAGATTGATACAAGAAATGAAGCTGATGCAACAATTTTTAGAGCAGAAAAAGCTTTAACTGACTACAAAGGAAAGCTTCCTGAGAATATTGAAAAAGATATTCAGTCAAAAATAGATAAAGTAAAAGCTGCTTTAAAAGGAACCTCTTCAGATGAAATTAAATCATCACTTTCAGAGCTTCAGACTCATATGCAGAAAATAGGCGAAGAACTTCAAAAAGCCGGGCAGCAAACAGAAAGTGCTCCGCATGCTGAAGCAAAAGCATCTAAAAAAGATGATATTGAAGAAGCGGACGTTGAAATTGTAGACGAAGAAAAATAATTCATCTATAATTTTTAGAAATTTTATAAAGAGCAGATGTTTTATCTGCTCTTTTTTTTAAGGATTTCGTGAACATATATCGCTCTGCATCTTCACATTTAAATGATTTCATGCATTTTCAGATAGAGCATCCCTATATATCCGGCATATGGAATTACGGTATGCCTTTAATAGCTTCTCTATCATTTAGAGCATTGAATTTTTCTCATGGTTACAGTTCTTTAATTGGCATTGGGATATTTTTAATTAATTCAATATCGATACCAATAATAGGTGGATTAAATTTAAAACCAAAAAACATTATAGATGTCAAAAAAGTAGTTTCAAAAAGTTTCATTTCAAGTGACGATATTGAAAAGCTAAATTTAGAAAAAAAATATGGTCTAACTCATTTAGAAAAAAAAATATTATTGGAAGATAGTTTTGTAAAATATAATTTTACAAATTTGGATTTTTTTAATGAATTTATCAGTGATATAATAAAAGATAAAAGTATTTTAGAGGAAAAGGAAAAAAAATCAGAAATATTTTTTGAAATTTTCACAGCAGCCCTCATTTTAAAATTAGTTAAAAGAGATGATTATCTAGTAAGATTGTACCCATATATTTCAGAAAAAACAGAATGTTTTTTAGAAGATTTCAATGAATTTTTCAAAAATAAATCTTCAAATTTTATTAAATTAGAAGATTTTTTTTCTCCGGAAAAACCCAAAGAAGAACAATCCAAAAATACAGATGAACTAGTAATCAAAGATTTTCAGAAGACTATTTATTATTTTTTACATCAAGATTGGTTTTTGCAAATTATTAATAATTTAAATTCTGATTCATAAAAAAAACCATTTTAATTACACTTTTAAACTTTAATAAATTTTGGAGACAAAAATGAAGCCTGTAACGAATAAATTATTTGATCAAATAGATTTTTTTAATGAAATATTAAATAAAAAAAATCATTTTCTTTCATTAAGCGGAGGTAGTTTTATAAAAATAAAGGATGAAGATGGAAATGAAAAAACATTTCATTTAGATGAAATGAAAGATCTTTGCAAAGACTTATGTGAATATAAATTTGAGGATTTTAAAAAAGCTGAAAATCTACAATTTTACAAACGTTTTTTACATAATGAAAGTGATAAATATATATATTACAAAGATTTTTTTGAAAGATCAGAAAAATTATTCAATAAAGTTGAAATTTTAACAAAACGTGAAGAAGTTCTTTATAAAAACTCTTCGTACATAACTAGATTATTTATATACATTTTTTCAAGAAGTTATGTTTCAAAAAATGATTCTATAAATTTCTGCAAAAAATCTTTAGCAGAAAAAAAAATTCAGCTTCAAAATGCATCAGAAAATTGCAAAACTTTTGAAAAATATAATAAAATAGCGGATAAAATTAAAAAAATAGCTTCAACAGAAGCTGCTCTTTTTAGCAGTATTCTTGTTGGAAATATTTTAGCTGCACCGCTAAAAGCTTCACTAGTAACTCTGTTAAAAGTTCATACAAATGTACCTTTAATTTTAACAGGAGCTATGTTAGCCGGCCTAGAGAACTATTTTGATTTATCTACTAAGATTTCAACATATTTAAACAATTTACAAAAAATGCATGCTTAAATAAGCATG
>MGLU01000088.1:13197-14061 GCA_001796155.1 Chlamydiae bacterium RIFCSPHIGHO2_12_FULL_27_8
AATTAATAGAACTACAAAAGGTATAATCATTTTTTCTAAAATTTTCTTATTAATATTTCTTCTAGTAATCATCTCGATTGCTGATATAACTATATGTCCTCCATCTAAAACAGGAAGCGGCAAAAGATTCAAAAAGCCTAAATTAATACTTATTACTCCGATAAGATAAAGTGCTTCCAAAGGACCTAAATGCCAAGAAACTTTTGCAACAGATATAATTCCTATAGGACCGGACAAATATTTAGGAGAAACTTTTCCTGAAAAAATTGAACCTGCTGTTTTGAAAATATCTGCAAATACGCTTTTGAAGACGATAATAGGACTAGGATTATAGTTAACATTTAAATTTGCAATAGCTATTCCTAGTTTTTTTTCAGATAAAAATTTATCAAAATCTTTCAAATCTTCGTCTTTTTTATTTAAATTTTTTTCAGATAAAATTCTTTTTTTTGCAAGATCAATGCCTTTTGCAAATTCAGGATCCAGTTGAGATATTTCCAATTGAGTTTTAGGAGAAATTTCTTTTAACAAATAAAGATCGCTAACATTTTTTTGATCATTTATTCCAATTGATAAGACCAATTGGTTTAAAGCTTTTGAATCAATCATTTTATCAAAATTTTCATCTGCATCTAAAGCATTTGTTTTATTGAACATTGCTTTATTTCTTTGAACAATAAATAAAACTTTTGGACTTTGGATTTCTTGAAAAAGTTCAGTTCCGCTATTAACTTTTTTATTATTTACAGCTAAAATTTTATCACCTTTCATTAAAGGTATTGAAAAAGCACTTCTTGTATTTTTAAATTTAATTGAAACCTTTTTATCTACATTATACAAATCATTTTGAACAATCGCATTTTT
>MGLU01000089.1:0-4353 GCA_001796155.1 Chlamydiae bacterium RIFCSPHIGHO2_12_FULL_27_8
CACTTTCAAGAAGTGTCATCAATTTTCAAATTGGGACATAGATTACGTATTTGAGATTATAGATGTTCATACAGAGAAAAACCCTATCACTTCTACTAACATTCGTCATGATTTTAATCTTGTCTCGCAAATTAATGCTCAAAGCTTATCTGCACTTTCAGTTAAATTACAAAAAAACAAAATATTTTTAATTAAACATAAAGAGATGCCCGGTATACAAGATTTATTTCAAAGATCCTTAGACCAAGGTCTTTTCGCAGCATTTAGATTCGTGTCCGGACAACCTAACCAAAAAAATAAAAATAAAAATATTGTACATTTACTTATAAAATACGGAGCAAATCCAAATTTTAAAAATGTTTGGGATGTCTCTGTAATGGACTATGCAAACAAACTAGAATCTAAAGAAATATACCACTTTTTACAAAAATAAGCTAAATAGCATAAATAATTGATAAACGAGCTTTTAAAGACTTTCTTTAAAAGCTCATAACTATTTAATTTTGCTTTTTTTTGCAACAATGTTTAAAATTAACAAGTGCATATATCGCACTAACACCAACTAGGAAATATAGTACTTTATCTATCCATATTTTACCGAAAATGTAATCTATGATATTAAAGTCAACTACGCCTACAAATCCCCAATTGATACCGCCGATAATCAAAAGAATCCACGCTATTAAATCTAATTTTTTCATAACCTTCCTTCCTTGATATTTAGGTATCCTTACATTCTTATTAATTGCAGATAAAACTTTAATTATCAAGTATTTTTTTAACATTAAGATGTTAAGTATCTGTTTATAAACATTTTATAATTTTTTACACATTTAAATTTTATTGAAAATGATTCAAAAAAATAACTTTTCATGAAATTTAAAATTTTAAAAAAATTTATCAGTAAAATCTCCTCCAAATTATTGAAAAATCCACTCCTAAAAAGTTAAAAATTTACGTATTCTTAAAAAAATCTTTAAAATTCATGCTTGATGTTAAAAATAGGCTCACCTATATTTGTATTAAGTCTTAAAAATCAGGTTTAATAATGTTCGAAATATCTGCTATTCGTAAAAATAAAATTTCATTTGAAGATTATGATTTTAAACAAGATTTAGAATTAAGGCTATTTCTATCTAAACTAGATAAAAATTCAGTCTCTGTTTTAGAGGAAATTATTTATAGCTCATTAAAAACTGCTATAGATAAAATATTAAAAAACTTAGAAATATCCAAAATAGAACTAATTAAAATTTTGAAAAATTTTGAAAAATTCAATTTATTAAAAATTGAAAACGAAAATATTGAAATAGACAAAAAAATTAGAAATTTTTTTGAATTTGAATGCCAAAGATTCGATAAAAATTTTAAAGAAGATCTATATTTTGTAAGCAGACTCCTGCAAAAAATTCCAATTCATGTACTCCCTATTTGGTACTATCTGCCAAGAAGCTCAAATAATATTTTTAATTCTATAATTGAAAAATTTTTTAAAACCCCAAATCTATATAAAAGATACTTGGACAATATAGAACATGAAACTCCCCTTTTCACTTTTGCAATTCAAGAAATTTTTAAATCAGAAAATTTCACAATAGAAACAAAATTAATAAAAGATAAATTCTCATTTACAGATGAAGAGTTAACTGAGGCTCTAATATTTTTAGAATTAAACTTTATCTGTTTTGTAACTTACGTTGAAATAGATTGCGAATATATAGAGACTGCGACTCTATTTACTGAATATAAAACTTTCTTAAATCATTTAAAAACTTTCAAAACAATTGAGATTAAAGATTTAGATAATTTAATTAAAAAAAGAGACTCCGATTTTGGTTTTGTACAAGACATGCACTTTGTTCTGGAATCACTTCAAAAGCCTTCTGAAATAAAAAGCATAAAAGATAAACTAAAAAAGCATATTTCTAAAATAGATCCTAAAATACATATTGCAAATTCATATCTAGATTCAGTCATAGACAAACTTATCAAGATAAAATATGTATCTTTTAAAGATAATATCTTATCAAAAAACGACAGCTCGAATGAATGGTTATTAATGGACAATGAAAAAAAAGTACTTCATCTTTATTATCATCCATTAAATACCTTTCAATATGAAAATTTCAATGAAATCAGTTTAAAAGAAGCTGAAAAAAGTATTTCTAAAGTAATTAATTGCGGTTATGTATATTTTGACGACTTTATAATAAACAGTTTTGCCAACGTTTCAGAAGAACGTTCAATAGAACTAAAACCTTTTGGTAAAAGTTATAAATATGTATTTCCAACCTATAATATAGAAGAAACAAAATTTATTAAATCTGTAATTTTTGATAGACTTTTTGAAGCAGGTATAGTATCTATTGGTTCTATAAAAGCAAAAGATTGTTTTAGAGTAACAAAACTTGGAAAGCTGCTTTTTGAAGAAGTTTAAAAATGCATAAAGATTTAGTTCAAAACAAAAAAGCTTTTTTTGATTATGAAATTTTAGATAAATTTGAAGCAGGCATTGTATTAAAAGGATCTGAAATTAAATCTCTAAGAAATCATAGTGCTTCACTTAGTGACTCATTTGTAGATATTATTAATGGAGAAGTATGGCTTCTAAATTCATATATTGCTCCTTATGAATTTTCAAGATCTTTTACTCATGAAGAGAGAAGAAAAAGAAAACTTTTGATGCATAAAAATGAAATTTCAAGATTAAAAAAAGCAATTTCCGAAAAGGGACTAACAATTATACCTTTAAAAATTTTTCTTAAAAATTCTGTTGCAAAAGTTGAAATTGCTATTGCAAAAGGAAGAAAACATTTTGATAAAAGAGAAAAATTAAAAGAAAAATCTGAAAAAAAAGAAATTCAAAAAGCTTTAAAATATAAATAAATCTGCTTGACTCAAGTGAAAAAATAACGTATGTTTTACTCTTAAACTAAGTACTATGAGGCAATAAATAATGAAAGCTGTTATTTCCAAACATGACCTTGTTTCTTTAATTGGTAAAATACAAAGTATTATAGCTAACAAACCTGCGATTCCGGTTCTTTCAAACGTGTTAATAGAAGCTCAAAATGGACAGCTGATATTAAGCGCAACTGATTTAACTACGAGTATGAAATGTCAAACTGATGCAAAAGTTGTTGAAGAAGGATCTATTGCACTTCCTGCAAAAAGGTTTTTTCATTTAGTTAGAGAATTAACATCACCGCAAATTAAAATTAGTTGTCTAAATGAAGAAGTTGCAGAGATCACATCTCTTTCTTCCCATTTTAAAATTAATGGTATGTCTAAAAGTGAATTCCCCTCTCTTCCTGATATTGGAAATGCAATACAAATAAATATAAATTCCTCAACTTTAAAAGACATGTTATCTAGAACATATTTTTCAGCAGCAAGAGAAGACAGCAGATATGTTTTGAATGGTATTTACATGAATATCAGTAATAATTTAGTAACATTTATTGCAACAGATGGAAAAAGACTTGCTAAAATTCATTCTAATATCGATGTTGATCCATCTCTTCAAGGATCATATATTTTACCTTTAAAAGCAGTTGAAGAAATGATAAAAATGCTTACAGATGATTTAGAAACTGTAACGCTTTCATTAACTCATGATAAAATATTTTTAGAAACAGCAAATTTAACACTTATGACTAAACTTTTATCAGGACAATATCCGGATGTAGAAAAAGTAATACCGGAAAATGCAAATGTTTCTATAATCATTCATAGAGAAGAGCTTATTACTCTTTTGAGACAGGTATCTCTTTTTACTTCAGATTCATCAGGATCGGTAAAATTTGTATTTGATCAAAATCAGCTCCAACTTACAGCATTAAGTTCTGATATTGGAGAAGGTAATGTAACTATGCCTGTTGATTATTCAAAAGAGCCTTTTGAAATTGCATTCAATCCATATTATTTTATGGATATTCTGCGCCACAGCAAAGATGAAACAATTACATTTTCAATACAAGATGCATATAATCCCGGAATGATAACAGACTCTACAAATGCTATTTTTGTAATAATGCCTATGAGATTAAGCGACTCTTCATTAAATAACAGTAAATATGAACCTGAAGACGCTCAGATTACATAATTTTAGAAATTACAAAAGATTTGAAATAAATTTTTCTAAAAATATAAATTTAATAATAGCTGATAATGCGAAAGGCAAAACTAACCTTTTGGAAGCTATTTATTTGTTAAGTACGGGAAAGTCCTTTAAAACTTCAAATTTATCCGAATTGATTCACCATGAAAAAACATTTTTTTTTATTGAAGCTGAATTTGAAAAAAACTCTATTACGGAATCTATAAAAATTTACTATGATTTAAAACAGAAAA
>MGLU01000089.1:4378-13427 GCA_001796155.1 Chlamydiae bacterium RIFCSPHIGHO2_12_FULL_27_8
CCCATCCCTCAGTTCAGTTTTAGGCATAATGCCGTCAATATTATTACATCCTGATGATATTTCATTAATTAAAGGCAGACCTCAAAACAGAAGAACCTTTTTAAATCTTTTTTTAGCTCAAAAAGATCCATTATATGTTCATCATTATTTAAGATATTTAAAAGCTTTAAAAAATAAAAATTTTCTTTTAAAAACAAAAAATTTCAAAAATTTGAAATATTATGAAAATGAATTAATAAAATCAGGTTCATATATTATTAAACAAAGAAAAGATCTTTTAAAAAATTTAGAAAAAAATTTAAAAAACTCAATTTTTGAATTATCTAGTTTAAAAATTGATTCAAACTTAAAATATATCTCTACAATAGATTATGAAAATGATATTGAAGATTCATTTCAAAAAATTTTACAAAAAAATTTTTTAAAGGAAAGAAATTTTAAAACTAGTCTTTTTGGACCTCATAGAGATGATTTTCAAATAATATTCAATGACAAATCAGTTAAATACTTTGCTTCGGAAGGTCAAAAAAAACTTCTTCTTTTTGCATTAAAATACTCAGAGTATTTTTTATTGAAAGAATCTTTAAATTTTTCTCCCCTATTTTTAATTGATGATTTTGATTCTCATTTAGATAGAAATCATAAAATGAATGTTTTAAAAGAATTCTCTAAATTTAATCAGGTATTTTTAACCACACCTAATTTAGAAGAGATTGAAAATACTAATATTATTAGACTTTGACATCATTTTCTATAAATTAAAATTCATTTATTAATCAGTAAATGATTTCAAATAACTTTCACCAAGCTGATATTTTTTATTTTCAATAAAAAAATCTAGCATTTGATTTGAAAGTTTTTTTCCAAGTTCCACACCTTCCTGATCAAATGAATTTATATTCCAAATAAATCCCTGAAAAGCTATTTTGTGTTCATAAAACGACAAAAGAGATCCCATATTGTAAAACGAAAGATCTTTAATAATCAAAATTGTATTAGGTCTGTTGCCATTAAAATTTTTGTTTAAATTTGGATTTTTAAAGCCATTAGCTAATGCTATAGACTGCCCTATTAAATTAGATAAAAGCTTTTCAGAAGATGTCGAGCCATTATCTTTTTTATCAATAATTTTATCAAAATTTAAAAAATATATAAATTCAACCGGAATAATATTTTGCCCCTGATGAACCGATTGAAAAAAAGAATGCTGCACATTTGTTCCTATATCACCAAAAATTATAGGACCTGTTTTATAATCTACTCTATTATTATCTTTAGTTAAACTTTTTCCATTTGATTCCATATCAAGCTGTGTAATATGTGATGGAAAATATTTTAGATCGTTTGCATATGGCACTATAGCTAAAGTATTATAATTTAAAAAGTTTATATGCCAAATTCCTATTAAAGCTGCTAAAAGCGGCAAATTAGTTTTAAAATCATTTAAAACTAATTTGTCCATTTTAGATGCACCTTTCAAAAAACTTTCAAAATTATCAGTACCGAAAACTAAAGAAAGAAAAACAGCTCCGGCCATAGAAGTTGTAGAAAACCTGCCTCCAACATTATCTAAAATATAAAAAATCTCTAAATAATCATGCTTTTTTTTATCCATTTTAGAATGTTTCATAGTAACAGAGGCAATATGATCTTTAGGATTTAAATTTTTAGTTTTTAAAATTTCTCTAATAATTGTTTCATTAGTTAAAGTTTCCAATGTAGAACCTGATTTTGATACGGAAATAAATAGAGTTTTAGAAAGATCTAAATCTTTTAAAACTTCAAAATAATCATTTGGATCTACATTTGAAATAAAGTATCCGTTTTTCTTTTTATGTTTTTTTAATGATTCAAAAATTGCTTTTGGACCTAAAAAAGATCCTCCAATACCTATCTGAACAATATTTTCATATTTTTTATCTACATCAAAAACAAACTTTTTTAACTTTAAAAATTCTCTATAATTCTCTTTAGAAAAATTTTCTGATTTTTTATTTTTTTCGAAATAAAAATCTCTTGTTGCAGTATGAAGTACTCTATTATTTTCATTTTCTATGCCATTTATGAAATTTACAATCTCTCCATCCTGCATTTTCTGCATTTTATTTAAACAATCTGTTTCTTTAGCAAGATTATTTAGCTCTGTTAAAACTTTTTCATCAATATTAGTCGCGGCAAAATTTAACTTGAAATCTTCAGCTTTTAAACACATGTCATTAATTCTTTTTGAATTAAAATTTTTTTCATTTGTCAGATCAAACAAATTATTAGAAAGTTCTTTCAGTTTTAAAAATGATTTTAATTTAGTAAATCCGCTCATAAGTCACCTATTAAAAATAACTTTTAGATTATGTTATGCAAATCAAAAAATCAATTGTATATTTAAGTTCTATGGAGAAACTACATTAAGTGTCGACACTTTTAAATCAAAAACAAAAAACAAATACCTCCCGGTGAGCTTGACGCTATTACTTTAAACTGTTTTAAGGCTTTTTTTTCAGCGAGCATTATAAAGAAAGATCAGAAAAGACGAACAAATAAAAAGCGAATCTCATGATTATTTAGCTAGACAACCACCGGTACATTTTTTCCCATGAGTAGATTAGTTAAAAATCTCTTTTATAGATTTTTTAATTTGAATTTTTTATTTGCATAATGTAGAATTAATGATTCTATATCGGGGTATAGCGCAGCTTGGCTAGCGCGGCTGGTTTGGGACCAGTAGGTCGGGGGTTCAAATCCCTCTACCCCGATACAATTTTCTTAAATTTCATGTAATTTATCTGTTTATTCATCTTTTTGTATAGCTTTTCAAAATATGAAGAACCATATTCTTCAAGTTCATTGATAAAAAAAGGTTTTTTATAAAAAGATCTAAAATAATTTGTTGATAAAAACTCCAAAACAATCTGATCCTTATATTTTTCATGATCCGTTGCTATCTCAATAAAAGAATTTTCTTTTAAAACTCTAAAAACTTCTATAACAAATGGATTTTGAACAAGCCTGTTTTTTTTATGTTTTGTTTTGGGCCAAGGATCAGGAAAATTGATAAATACGTGATCGATAAAAGAATCTTTTAAATAACATTTGGTAAATATTAGGGCTTCACCGAAAACTATAAAAAGATTTTCGATATTTTCATTATGTTTTTTTACAAATATTTTCCTAGCTCTATCAAAAGAGTATTCTACCGCTATCCAATTAATATTTATAAATTTTTTAGCTTTTTCAATGATCCATTCTCCATTGCCGGAACAATATTCTAAAAAAATGGGATTAGTATTGTTAAATAAAATTTCTATATCTGCTTGGCTATGTAAAAAATAATTATCAGGTATATATAAGAGTCCATTTATTATAATTGGTCTTCTATCTTCATATTTAAAGGGAATTATAAAATCTTTCTTTTTCATACTAAAATTATAAATAAAAAACCTCTAAATGGCTATGCATAAAAAAAAATTTAGAATTTAATTGCAGATTCAAAAATAAATTGATATGCTCCAAATTAACCCTTAAATTCAAGGAGATAAGCTAAATATGAAAAAGCCCATAATAACATCTATTTTTCTGCTTTTATATAACCCTATTTTTGCTTCAAATAAAGTTCTTTTAAAAGAGAAAATAACAACTAATCTTGATTTAAAAGAGGTTTTTTTAGCTTCTCCTTTTATTTATTCAATATTAATTTTTCTATCTGTTACTGCCGTATCAATTTGGGTGTACTGCCTTTTAACATTTAGAGTGAATAAAAATATTAATAAGAATTTATATCAAAATATAAAAAATCTCCTAATAGAAAAAAATTTTGATAAAGCCCTCACATACTGTGAAACCGAAAATTCTGTTTTTTCAAAAATAGTAAGCACAGCAATAAATTTAAGAACACATGACCCATTGTATATATCAGATACCATGAAACAGGAAGGACAAAGACATACAATTATATTTTGGCAGAGACTGTCAATGCTTAATGAAATAGTAGTAGTAGCTCCGATGCTAGGTCTTTTAGGTACTGTTATAGGTATGTTCTATGCGTTTTATGATATAAATAGGTCTGTAGATTCCATTGCATCGCTATTTGATGGACTTGGTATAGCAATTGGAACAACAGTTGCAGGTCTTATAGTTGCTATTATCGCAATGATTTTTCATGCAACATTAAAATTTAGACTTATAAAAATGCTAAATGCTGTAGAAAACGAAGCTTTTGGCTTATCAACTTTACTTAATACAAAAACCATTAAAAGAAAAGTAAAGGAGTAAAAAATGAGTTTGATAGACCAGGATAAATTAAAATCTAGGCCGCATTTTAACTTTGCTCCGATGATTGACTTTTTATTTTTAATGTTAGCTTTCTTTGCTACCCTTGCAGTTTCAAGAGCCTCTCTATATGATACAAAATTAAGCTTAGCTCAACTAATTCCGGAAAAAGATGCTGTAAAAATCACACAAACGGAGGAACCATTTCAAATAAATTTGAGCATTTCAAATGATGGAAGCTATAAATGGGTAACAGAAGTTCAAAGCTACAATATGGAAAATTTAGAAAAAATTAAAAAAGAAATAAAATATCAATATAATATCGGTCTTCTTCCAAAAGACAAAAATCAAACTCAAATTCTTCTTCATATAGATAAAAGTGCTTCGTGGGAACAAGTAGCAAAACTTATCTTTGCTATAAGAGAAGAAGGCTTTGAAGCTTACCCTATTTATGAACCTGAAGAAGCAGTTCTATTTTCAGAAAAATAATTAGCTTACTCTAAATCGTGATTTCTGATTTACTCCCACGATTAAAGTCGATGTGGTTCTGAGGTTTGGTTCTTTCATGCCGCTATTCTCGTTGGGCAAGCCGGATGCACCTCTCCAATATCTCTGTTTATTGAAGATTGCAAAATGCCTTGATGTCTAAGCGATATAACGAAAGACGCATTTACACCGGCATTTTCAACGTGTCCACATGAACACTTAAAAACTTTTCTTTTTCTTTCGCCAAGAAGTCCGCATTTACTACATTGTTGAGATGTGTATCTAGGATCAATTTTAACTACCAGAATACCATGCAGCTTAGCCTTATATTCGATAAATATTTTTATACTCATATGGCGAGTCAGACGCATTCTCCGATATCTAACTAATTTTAACTTTGCTCTGTACAGAACTTTTTCTCTATTGACTTATTGAATCAAAAAATATAAATTATTTATATTATTTTCTCATGCCCAGGTGGTGAAATTGGCAGACACGCTAGACTTAGGATCTAGTGCCGTAAGGTGTGAAGGTTCAAGTCCTTTCCTGGGCATTTTTCTTGATAAAAAAATTTACTTTTAAAATATTTTTTTATATACTTTCACCAATTTATGATAGGCTGTAAAAATCAAATACTTTTATCGTCCATAACACTAGTTTTCTCAATTTCCGGGAATATTTACAAATTGAAAATCTTAAACACAATCAAGTCTTTTTTTAATTTTTCTAATTCCAAAAATAGAAAATATTAAAATAAATCCAATGATTGCAGAAATAGAAACATAATAATTTAAATAGCCGCTTTGGCCAAAAACGGACGCTCTAATTGCTTCTGTAGTATAAATAAGAGGATTTATTAAATTTATATATCCGGCAATTTCTGATTTATCAAACACTGAATACCAAGTGTAAAAATAACCACCTAGCATAAATAAGGGGTTTACTACTCTAGCCCATATCCATGAAGTATATTTTTCATCCTTAATTAAAGATGCTAACCAAAATGCAAAAAAACCAAACATAATATTAGATAATATAAAAGCTACTATAAATTTAAAAAATGAAAAGTTCGTTAAAATCAATTGTTTATACAATATTATTTTAGCTATAGGAAAAACCAAAATACTTACTATACCGCTCGCTGCTGCCCATCCAATTGGTATAGATGCAAGAGCAAGCGTTGATGTAATTGGCAGAGTTAATATAAAAGATATTTTTTTGTTTTCCGAAATATCTCCTACAAGAGAATATACTCTGGATATTACATCAAAAAGAGTTAAAAGTGGGATTAATCCGATAACAATAAATGGACCATAATTAGCTTTAAGTCCAAAAGACGGCATCAAGTATGTAAAAATTATAATATTGGTTGAAACAATTATAAATATATCTATAAGTTTACTCACATATACTTTTGCAAAAAGTAAAATTTCTTTATAAATTAAATAAAAAAAAGTTATAAATATATTTTTCACTCGTTATTTTTCTCTTTAATTAATTCTAAAAACAGATCTTCCAGGTTTTCATGATTCCACTTTTGTTTTAAAACAGATGGTTTATCAATTGCTTTGATACTACCTTGATCAATAACACAAATTCGATCAGATAAAATGTCTGCTTCATCCAAATAATGAGTAGTTAAAATAATTGTTTTACCTTCTGCTTTTAAATCCAAAATAAATTTCCATAAATGTCTTCTTAGTTTTGGATCTAAACCAACAGTTGGTTCGTCCATTATTATAATTTTGGGATCATGCATTACTGATCTAGCTATTAAAAATCTCTGCCTATATCCTCCTGAAAGAGAATGTAAATTGAATTTTCTATACCTTTTTAAATCAAATTGATCTAATAAAAATTCTCTTCTAAGCTCTATTTCTTTTTTTGTCATTGAATAATATCTGCCAACTAAATAAAGACTTTCATCTATGTTAAAATCCATATCCAAATTTTGCATCTGGGGACAAAACCCCAAAATTTTTCTAAATGAAATCAACTGGTGGAAAATGGATTTTTCCTTATATAAAATATCTCCGGCTGTTTTTTTTAATAAAGTTGCAATAATTGATGAAAGAGTAGTTTTACCTGCTCCATTTACACCTAAAAGTCCAAAAATTTCTTTTTCGTAAATATTAAAAGTAACACCTTTTAAAGCTTCAACAAGTTTTTTTTCAGAGCTATAAATTTTAGAAATATTTTGTATTTTTAAAAGTGTGTTCATATATATTTTTTAAAGCATACCCTAAATAAAAATAAAAAAAAAGTGATAAAAAATACTTTTTATGTTACAGCTAAAATAAAAATAGAGTGTCTTATGAAAACAAAAATTATTCCACATCAAAAAGCCGGTTCTTTTATTTTATTCTTTGTACAAATATTTTCTACAATGAGTTTTAGTATTTTATACTCAACCTTAGTTTTATATATTACAAATGGTTTAAAATTAAATGACATGTTTGCAACAACTTTAACTGCAACTTTTGTAGCATTCAATTATGTCCTGCATCTTCTTGGAGGAATTATCACCGGAAAGCTTTTTTCTCATCGCTCGCTTTTTGCTATTGGAATGGTGTTACAGGCCTTTGGAGCTTATATCCTGTCTTTAGGAAATTTATATTTGGGGTTGGCAATTTTTTTAACAGGTGCAGGTATAAATGTAACCTGTATAAACTGCATTCTAACTCAATTTTATGATCCCCATGACAAAAAAAGGGAAAAAGCTTTTTTATGGAATTATTCCGGTATGAATATTGGTTTTTTAGTTGGCTTTTCAATAAGCGGAATTTTTGAAAAATTACAAGATTATAATACTCTTTTTCAAATTGGAGCTCTTTCAAACATTTTAGCTTTTTTAATAATTATATCCTTTTACAAATATTTAAAAGACATAAACACTTACTTTAGCTTACAAAAAAGATTAAATAAAAATATTTTAAGACTTTTAGGTTCCCTAATACTTATCGGTGTAATTATTTCATTATTGTTCTTGCTGAAATTTTCTAACTTTTCGAATTCCCTTATAATATTCATCGGTATTTTAATGGTTTTTGTAATCATTTTTGTAGCACTAAAACAAAAATCAATAATTTCAAAGGAAAAATACTTTGCTTTTTTAATTTTAACTTTTATGGCAGTAATTTTCTGGACTTTGTATATGACACTTCCTATGGGACTCACACTCTTTATAGAACATAACGTAAATAGAGTTTTTTTTCATGTTTTAATTGAACCTCAGTGGGCTCTTAATATCAATACCATAATTATCATTATAGGTGGTCCTCTAATGGCTATTATGTATAAACATTTAAGACTAAAAGGATTTAAAATTACTATTCCGATCCAATTTACTTTAGCTCTATTTTTAATCGGTCTTGGATTTGTAATTTTAGGTACTTCAACAAATTTTGCTGATAAAAATGGGTTTATTAGCTTTAAATGGATCCTTCTTAGTTATTTGTTATTAAGTATAGGCGAGCTCTGCATATCCCCAATAGGATATGCAATGATTGGACAGTTAATTCCCTCTAAACATCAGGGCACAATGATGGGAACATGGCTTATGACTTCAGGAATAGCGGCTGTATTTGCAAATATGTTTTCAAAAATAGCAATAAATAATGAAAAATCAGACCCATTAGTTACTAATCCATTATTTGCAAAAATGTTTTATTTACTAGGTATTTCTACAATTTTTGCAGGGATGATTTTATTAATATTAGTTCCCTTTCTTCATAACATGATCAAAGAGAAAAAATCAGTTGAAGAAAGCTCTTTGCCAAGATGATTATTTTAATTCCGGGTCCTGATACCCAAAAATATCAAAAATTGCAATAAAACTATGTTCTTTATCGCACTTAAAATAAAACTTGAACTCATCTACAAAATTATATTTAAAGAAAATTTCTATTTTACCCATTATAAACGAAACTTCATCAACTTTAATAGCTTTAATATTCCCATCGTGCACAATAGTACTGCATTCACGCTCTTTACCTGAACTTTTGTATAATTCTTTTAATTCAATGGTTTTTTCACTGGAAAATTTTCTTGATAAACTGATAGTAAAAATATTATTGTCTGACATATTAAAATTTCTATTATAATAAAGATGAAAAATATCTGTAACTCTAATTAACAATTCTAATAAATGTTCCCTATTTTTAAAAAATGCATCATTTTGATATGAACCTTTTGTTATCTTCTTACCGGGTTCAAAATAATTTCTTACAATTATTATATTCGATACTTGAATAGTCATGATATTTCCTTTTAAATTTTTAGAGCAAAAAGTTTATTA
>MGLU01000090.1:0-12871 GCA_001796155.1 Chlamydiae bacterium RIFCSPHIGHO2_12_FULL_27_8
TCCATTCAAGATCCTGAAGTATTTTTTTTGAGTTTATTTCTTCCCCCGGTTTAATACTTATCATTTTTTGCATTCTATTTTTTGAAAAGTATTTGCATCCTTTAATTTTAATTTCACCTAGTTTTGCAACTTGAACCACAACCTGCAGAGTTCCATCTGTAACATCTTGTGCTGCCGGAATTTTAACACCAACCAAAGGATAGTTTTTACTTCTAAAAAAATTTACAGTTTGAACCTTTATAGCTTCTAAAGTCTGCTTGTTTATTTCTTCTCCTATAAAAATTGTCATTTTGTCTATAAATTCATCTTTATGCGGAATATCAAAATCTGAAAATTGAATTCCACTTTCAGGATTTTTAATATTTTCAAAGTCATTTTGAAAAATTAAACTTTTGATATTTGGAAGATCTGAAAATAAACTAAAAAATAAAAATAATAATATTAAAATTTTTTTCATTTTAAAAAACTTCTTACATTATTTTCATATTAAAAAATATTTTAATTAAATTCCTTATTTTTTTATTAGTTTTATGAAAATTAAATGTATCTAAATTGTTATTTTTGATAAAATATATTTATAATAAGGTCGTTGTGTCATTAGCACTTAATATTTTTACCGGTTCAAGACGAATTTTTTTGCCTTTTGCTATAAATGAGGCCAAAATTATTTTATCTA
The DNA here is from genome assembly GCA_001796155.1 of Chlamydiae bacterium RIFCSPHIGHO2_12_FULL_27_8. Taxonomy (GTDB): domain Bacteria; phylum Chlamydiota; class Chlamydiia; order Chlamydiales; family SM23-39; genus O2-12-FULL-27-8. The sequence continues at coordinate 677 of MGLU01000090.1, forward strand.
ATAATAAAGATTTTATAAGTGATACTGTGTGTTATAATAAACATTGGAGATTAACCTCACTACAACCAATAATAGATACAATTGAAGAAATTAAAAAAAAAGCTAATATTTCTAAACCTATACAACTGAAGGGTAATGATTCAGTATTTGGTACGATTGGTGTTTCTAAATCAAAAATATTTATTGACAAAGACTCGTTAACGGATTTACCGCTAAATGCCCTGGAATTTCCTTTAGCTCATGAAGATAGACTTGATTTTTCCCACCCTTCTTTAAAATCTAGAATAGAAAATATAAAAGCACTGCAAGAAGTAGAAAAAAATAAAAGTTTAATTTAAAAATATTTAATAAAAATATATATTAATCTATTAAATTTTTTTTTAAAAAATGAAATATAATATTTTTAATACCATTTTAGTTTTATTTATATGTTTTACTATATATTTTTATTCACTTTCTAAAAATAAAGAAGATACCGTTTATTTTAGCGGTGGTCTTTATGGAGATTTAATTCAGGAAAATAGTTCTTTTCATAATATTAAAGAGATTTTAGAAAATAACAATCTTAAAGCTAAAAACACACATTCTTTTAAAAATTTGAAAAATCTTAAATATCTGGTTGTATTTGATTATCCCAGAGAAAAAAAAATAAGTAGATTAAAAAGGATACCCAAAGAAAAAATTATACTTTTTTCATGGGAACCCCCGGCAGTAATTGAAGAAAATCATTTAAAAAAATTTCATGGTTGTTTTTCAAAAGTTTTCACTTTTAATGATGATCTAGTAGACAACAAAAAATATTATAAATTCAGTTACCCTGAAGCTCATAAAATGATAGATAATATTTTGTCTTTTAATGAAAAAAAACTTCTTTGTTTAGTGGCTTCTGATAAATATTCTGATTTTAAAGATGAACTTTATTCAAAAAGAAGGGAAGCAATAAGATATTTTGAGGAGTATGCAAAAGATGATTTTGATTTATATGGTTATAATTGGAACATAGAACAATACCCTTCATATAAAGGCCAAATTCAAAATAAAATAGCCGTTGTTAAAAGATATAAATTTTCAATATGTTTTGAAAACAATAAAAATATTAATGGATATATCACGGAAAAAATATTTCAATGTTTTGAAAGCGGAAATATTCCAATATATTTGGGAGCAGAAAACATTTTAGATTATATTCCAAAAGGTTGTTTTATTGATTTTAGAAATTTCAAAAATTTTAATGAACTCTATATTTATTTAAAGACAATGGAAGAAGAAGAATACCAAAATTATTTAGAAAATATTAGAAATTTTTTATCAAGTCAAATGGCAAAGCCTTTTACATCTCAATACTTTCAAAATACGATGAAAAAGGCTTTGAATTTAAAATAAGTTATTTTTTGATATAAGCTTTAATGATTTTTTTAACTTCAATAGGCTTATCTAGATAATCTGTTTTTGAAGATTCAATTTTTTTAATAGTCTCTTCACCTTTTATAACTTCACCAAAAATTGTATGGTTTTGATTAAGCCAGGGAGTTTTAACAGTTGTAATAAAAAATTGTGATCCATTTGTATTAGGTCCGGCATTTGCCATCGCTAAAATAAATGGTTTATCAAATGAAACATCGCTTCTAACTTCATCTTCAAAAGCTTTTCCCCAAACTGACTGTCCGCCTCTTCCGGTTCCTGTCGGATCACCGCTTTGAATCATGAAATTTTTAATAACTCTATGAAAAATTATTCCATCATAATAATGTTTTTCAATAAGTTTTGTAAAATTCTCACAAGTTTTTGGAGCTATATCATTTTTTAATTTAATTTCAATTGTACCGTCTGTAGTTTCAATACAAACTATAGTATCTTTTGTCATATTACCCTCATTTGCAAAATTTTGAATAAATAGTGATAGGAAAATAAAAAAAGCAAAAAGAATTTTTCTCATACTTTCTCCTTAAATTTTTTAAAAATATTATCTTTAAAAAATTTTATTGTTTCAATAAAAACTTAAACTTGAAAAGGGATAATATAATTATAAACAAAGAAGAAATGACAAATGCTGCCCATAAGAACAAAAATATGCCAAATGGCATGGTGGAATAAAAATTTTTGGTCCGTTGCAAAAAACACAACACCAAAAGTATAAAAAACACCCCCAAAAAAGATCCACTTAACTCCTGCAAAGCCAAGTGCAGAAAAAATAGGTTTTATAGCAATTATTACAATCCATCCCATTAAAATATAAAAAGCAGTAGAAATTTTAGCAAGCTTTGCTCCAAAAACTGCTTTAAAAACCGTGCCGATAAGACACAATCCTATCTCTAAACTCAAAATTATCCAGGAAAGAGCTCCTTGTAAAACTATCAAGGCTACCGGCAGAGAGGTTCCTGCAATCAGAAAATATATGCTTATATGATCAAGTCTTCTAAAAACTTCTTTTGCAGTTAAATTAGTTATGGAATGATATAATGTAGAATTTATATATAATAATAAAAGAGTAGAAGCATAAATTGAAGAACTGACAATATGTTTTACTGATCCATATTTAACAGAAGCACTTAGTAGAAAAATAAAAGCTAAAATACTTAAAAAAAATCCAATGCCATGAGTAATGGCATTAAAAACTTCTTCTTTTATATGCTGAATATCTGATATTTCTTTTTTAATAAACATATACTTAAAATTCTATCTCCTCATCCCAATTTAAGTCATTAATAAATGAAATAGGTATAGGAAGTTTATTTTTGAAACTTTCATAAAAACAATATACATATAAAAAAAATTGAAATAGAAAAGGTTTTAAATCTTTTTTAGAAAAGACAACATCTTTTATTTTCATTTGATTTTTTATATATTTTAAAAGGGAAATAGATTTGTCTCTTTGTTTTAAACCATAAAGAATCATACCTACAGCGAGCTGAGTAAAAACTTTTTGGTCCATTATCATAAGATCATTTTGCTGATTTATAAAAAAATCAGAAAATTTATTATGATAAACTGCTAGATGCAGTCCGCTTGTGGCTCTTGGATTACATTCTATGGCAAATAAATTTCCGTCAAAATCCTCAATAAAATCAAAGGAAATTTGACCTGTAAAATTAATTTTTTTAACAAAATCTGCAATCCATTTTTCAATTTTTTTATTTTCTATATTTTCAAAAGTTAAACAGTAGCCGATACCTTTAACATATAAAGGGTAGATAATATTTATTATTAATTTTCCATTTTTAACAATAGAATATGAACAGAATTTTTGACCTTCTATCCATTTTTGTTTGATCCATGGATTTTTTTTTAAAATTTTTAAATTTTTATAATCTTGTTTCTTTTCAATTTTTTTTAGTGTAAAAGAACCTCTTGAATAAGACGCTTTTAATACATAAGGAAAAGAAAGTTCTTGTTTTTCAATATCTTCGATATTATCAATTTTATAAGTAGGAATTGTTGGAATACCTTCTTTTACTAGAAGATTATGAAAAGTCCATTTGTTATGTAGAAGATGAACCAAATCAATCGAGGAACAGAAAACTTCTGTAAATTGAGATAAAAAGCTTTTAGCTTTAGCAACATAAAGTGTTTCTTCAAAAACCGGAATTACAATATCAATTTTATTTTCTAAAATTATATCTTTTAACTTATTTTTAAAATTTTCAAATTCAAATCTGGGAGAAGGAATTTTAAAACTTTTTTTTACGGTGTTTGAAAATGCACAAAGATGAATGGGTTTTGAATCACAAACAAAAATATTATGACCATCCCTATGAAAAGCCCTTGCAAGATCTAATGCAGTAAAAAACCTCGCACCTGTAATTAAAATATTCTTTTTAATAATTACCCCCAAATAAAAATGTATTTATCTTTTAATTACTAATTAATAATTAAAAAATCAAATACAATTAATTTTTATTTAAAGAATTATTTTCTTTTAAAAAGAAAATTAAGATAAATCCTAAAATGAGAGCTGCAGGTAATACAGTAATTGCTTTTTGATAATCTAAAACACTATAATTTCTAATGCCATCTAAAAGAGTACCTTTCCAATTAAGATCTAATAAAAACCCAACTAATGGCTGCACTAGGGCATCTCCACAAGATATTAAAAAGTTTGTAAAAGCTGCGGCTGTAGCTTTTGCATTATTGTTAGCAAGTTTTATAGCTACGCTAAAACATAAAAGTTCAGCTGAAGAAAAAAATCCGACTAAAAACAATAGGAAATAAACAATATAAATATGAAAATGAGGAAAATAAATTACAGGCACCAAAAAAAGAATTGTTAATACGAAAGCTACTCTGATAGTTTTTTTTCTATCATTTATCATATCTGATAAAAAACCGACTATTGGTCCACCAAAAAGCCAACCAAAAAAAATCATAGAAACAGCATAGCCTGAAACATCTTTAGATACATTATAAGCTTTTTCAATAAATGATTGTCCCCAAAGTCCCCCGAACGCTGTTGTTGTAACATATAACAATAAAGCTACAATACCGTTAATCCAAATATATTTATTTGAACCAACAAGAATAATATTTTTTAAAAGCTTTTCTCTATGATGTGAAACATCTTTTTTTTCTTCTTTTGTATCTAATTTAAAAATGAAAAAAACTAAAAATCCAATTATTAATCCTACAAAACCAAAAAATGCTATAACTTTTTTATAACCAAAAGTTTGGACTAAATTTGAAAGAGGACCAGTTCCTGCAAAAGCACCAAACATAGCAAGAGAGTTTGCTATACCTATCAAAAAGCCACTTTTTTTTTCTGAAAACCAGTTAGTTGAAACATATACTATTGCAATAAATGCAAAGCTGGATCCTACACCTATTAAAAATCTACCTATAGCTGCATATGAATATTGATTTGAAAAAGCAAATATTATAGCACCGCATCCGCAAATTATTGAAGCCCAGGATAAAACTTTTTTTATCCCGAAATGATCCATTAGTACCCCTACAGGAAGCTGCATTGGAGCATAAGAATATAAATAAAAAGCCGCCAGCACCCCAACACCTGATGCAGTAATATTAAAAGACTGCATAAGCTCATTTACCATTACGCTTGGAGAAACTCTTAAAATAAATTCATAAAAGTAAAATAATGCTGCCAATAGCCAAATAGACCATTTAAAAAATTTTCTATTCTTCATTTTATATAACCATTTTCATTACAGTATGTTATATGAAACTAAATAAAACAATAGAAAATTTTTAGAAAAATTTGAAGGTAAAATTTTTATTTATAAATTAACATAAGGAATTTGAGAACTTAATAATTCATCATCATAACTAACTTTATATGGAGTGACATCTAATGTTCCATCTTTATTTAAAGTTATATCAGTATTAAGCGTGATAAAAACTGTAGTTAATAATTTTTGTATGTTATCATCTGAAGGTCTCAATTGAAATTCTTTAACAAATTTCACATTAAAACTATTAGAATGTTCATTGTACTTTAAAGTTAAACACAACAACAAGCTATCATCGTGAGAACCTATCAATGCTAAACCTAATTTTGACATTTCCAAGAAAAGAGGTATTAATAAGTCAGGCCATGTAGTTTGAGCAAATATTTGATATAATTTTGCTTGATCTGATTCTTGTAATTGCCCAAATTTATCTACAACTTTCTGAAATAAATCTAAGTATTTTTCCGGATTTTTCTCAACAATTGATTCTTCTTGAGTTACGTTGCCATTTTTTTTCAATTCTATATAAATACAATCTCTCCTATCAAGATCTCCTTCATAAGCTCTCTTAGCTTCTGTAAAATAACCATCTATGAATGTGTGTTGAACCTTTTCACAAAATTTAGGGTCTTTAACAAGATTCTTAAAATTGTCACGTGAAATAGTGTCCATAAACAATTGATAATTGTAATCAAGCAGTGATTTATTTAATTGTAAAGATTCTAATATGTAATTGTAATGTTGAATAGCATACCTATTACTTATTTCTACTTCCGGAAATTCATATTCTTCATCTTCTGCAGGTAAAGCTAAATATTTCTCTTTTATTTCCATGAATTTATTTAAAACCACTTTAAATTTTTCATTCTTTAAAAACGCTTCAAATTGTTCATTCATTATTTTAACTATGTCCTGATATACTTCTTTTGTTTCCTGAGATTTACATTCTTCCGGCAAAGCTAAATATTTCTTTTTTATTTCCATGAATTTAATTAAATGCGCTTCAAATTGTTCCTTCATAAAAAGCACTTTAAATTTTTCATTCTTTAAAAACGCTTCAAATTGTTCATTCATTATTTCAAGTGTTTGTGCATTCATTATTTTATTTAAAAGCACTTTAAATTGTTTTTCAACTGTTTGCTGCTCACAATCAGAAACATCAGGGTCACTACTTATAGTTTCCCTATCTAAACTCTCAGAATCACTAACTTTTGGACTTGTAGTTATAGTTTCCCTATCTAAACTCTCAGAATCACTAACTTTTGGACTTGAACTACCCATTTTATGAACTTCCATCAACAATTGGTTGTATTCAACAAGACTTTTTGTAAGACTTTTTGTGCCTCTAAATTTTAAAAAAATACCTAAAATAATTGTTAACATAATAAATGATGGCGTAGAAAATAATACTATTTTTACACCTAAAGCACCTAAGCTTAAAACCCCAAAAATGTTACATGATAAAATACCCACGGCAATAATCGATGTAGCTAAAGCAATTTTCATAGCTTTATTTGACAAGATTAATTTTCCAGATTGAGTTATAGAATGTATATCTATACTTTGAATGAGGTATCTTGGATTAAAGTAAGCACAACTCATATCTATACCTTTAATTTAAGTATTATTATAGCATATTTACTGTTAATTTAATAGCCTTACAATTCTTCTTAATTACTTAACAAGATATATATTCTTATATTATTTATAATGAAAGACTTGTACTGCATTACCGAAGGTAATGCAGTGTTATTATATAATTATTTTTTGAAAGTTGTTTCTTTAATTGGTTCTTTTGGTTTAATTTGTTCCGGCTTACTTGGTGTGCAGGAGCCACTTTTTTGCATTTTGTCTTGAGGTTTTTGTTCTTTTTTATCTTTTTTGAACATATTGTTTTCCTTTTATGTTTTAAGTAAAATAGCTTAGAAACCACTCTGAGCAAAATTTTACTTTCAATCTAACACTAATATTTTTGTTGATTTAAATAAATATTTTTTATACGTCATTGATTATAAATATAATACACAAAAAAATAACTTTTTTTTATATATTTTTTTTACATAAAGTATTTTTTTAATTTAAAAAAAATAATTTCTATTTTTTTATAAGTAATTAAGCTATAATAATGTTTTAATTCTAAACAATTTAGGTAAAAGATTTTATGTTTGAAAGCGAAAAGATCAGAAATATTGCAATTATAGCACATATTGACCATGGCAAAACAACTCTCTTGGATGCACTATTGAAACAATCAAAGGTTTTTCATGAAAAAGCTATTACATCTGAAAGAATGATGGACAGCTACGATCAGGAAAGAGAACGAGGCATTACAATTTTTGCTAAACACACTTCAATTAATTACAAAGATTATAAAGTTAATATTATTGACACCCCGGGACACTCTGATTTTGCAGGTGAAGTAGAAAGAGTTCTCGGAATGGTAAATTCCGTTCTTTTATTAGTAGATGCTAAAGAAGGGCCTATGCCGCAAACAAGATTTGTTTTAAAAAAATCATTAGAAATGAATCTGAAACCGATTGTAATCTTGAATAAAATAGATAGACCGAACTGCGATCCGACAAGAGTTCTTAATGAAGTTTTCGATCTGTTTGTAGAATTGAATGCGACAGATGATCAACTTGATTTTGCATATTGTTACGCAAGCGGTGTAAACGGATTTGCTATTAAAAATTTAGAAGATGAAAAAAAAGATCTAACTCCTCTTATGGAACTAATTATAGAAAAAGTTCCGGCACCGTCGGGAGATATTAAAAACCCATTTCTGATGCAGATATCAACAATTGACTGGGATGATTATATCGGAAGAGGTGCATGCGGCAGAATTCTGCAGGGAAAAGTAAGTAAAAATGAAATGATCAATCATATTAATAAAGATGGTGTAAAAAAGAGTTTTAAAGTTGTAAAAATACAGGGACATTTAGGACTTGAAAAAGTTGAACTTGAAACAGCAGCTGTTGGAGATATTATAGTTATTTATGGATGCGATGATGTTACTATCGGCGATGTAATATGTAATGAAAATAACAAAATAATACTTGATCCTATCAAAATTGCTCAACCTACTCTTTCTATAGACATAATGGTTAACTCTTCTCCTTTTGCAGGAACAGAAGGTAAAAACCTTACCATGAATAAAATTAAAGACAGGCTTTTAAAAGAAAAAAGAGCAAATGTAACTCTTTCTATTGATATTCAAGAAGGTGTAATCGATAAAATTACGGTATCAGGAAGAGGTGAGCTTCATTTAGCTGTTTTATTAGAAGCTCTGAGAAGAGAAAATTTTGAGTTTAGCGTTTCAAAACCAAAAGTAATTACTAAAGAAGTTAATTCTGAAATCCATGAACCGATTGAACTTGCTCATATTGAAGTTCCTGAAGAGTATTCAGGAACAATTATCAGTGAACTTGGAATAAGAAAAGGTGAAATGACCTTTTTAAATACTGATGAGAAAGGGATTACTAAAATGGACTTTTTAATTCCGACAAGAGGAATTATGGGCTGTCAAAATGACTTTTTGACTTTGACAAAAGGGCTTATTATAATGACATCAATGTTTGATCATTATGGTGCGTATAAAGGTTTTATACCAAAAAGATCTAAAGGTGTTTTAATTTCTATTGGAGACGGCGAAGCCAATGGATATGCTTGCTTCAACCTTCAAAAAAGAGGAACATTATTTGTAAAACATTCTGACAAAGTATATGAAGGAATGATTGTAGGTGAAAATGCTAGAGAAAATGATCTTATTGTTAACGTAACAAAAGCAAAACAGCTTACAAATGTTAGAGCTGCAGGGAAAGACGAAAATATAATTTTAACTCCTCCAAAAGTTTTTACTTTAGAACAGGCAATAAATTATATTGAAGATGATGAGCTTGTAGAAATAACACCAAAAAATATTAGGCTTAGAAAAAAATATTTAACTGAAAATGATAGAAAAAGAAAAAAGTTATAGAGCTTGAAGCGGATCCTGTATTGATTTTTCTTTTTCTAAAATATTTTTAGAAAAATTTAATGCCTGATCGATATTAGCAAAAACATTTTCTTTTCCAATTTTATTTAAAAATTCATTTTTATTTAAAAATGATAATATATTTTTATTAACTCCAGATAATATAAGTCTAATCTTTTGTTTTTGAACATAAAAATATATATCTTCCAAAGCTCTAAGAGCGGTTGCATCAATAAATGGAACATGTCTAAGTCTTAATATTAAAATTTTAGGAGTCCAATTAATTCTAAATAATGCTGTTTTAAATTTTTCTGCAGCTGCAAAAAAGAAAGGACCTTGTATTTCAAAAATTTCAATTTCCAAAGGAATATCTTTCAGTTGACTGTTGTATGGATCGTCCAAACAATCTTCTTCTTTTTTTTCTTTTAAAAAATATCCATAACTTGATTGACTAATTTTTGACACAAATAGAAATACTGAAAGCACTATCCCTGATTGAATTGCAATATTTATACCAAAAACAATTGTCATGAAAAAAGTAGTAAGCAAAACAGCAATATCAGATTTTGGACTATTGAAAAGATTGGAAAACATTTTTATTTCGCTCATGTTGTAAGCAATTACAAATAAAATTCCGGCAAGACAAGGAAGAGGAATGTAAATTATCAGTTTAAAGCAAAAAGAAATAAAAATAAGTAAAAAAAGAGATTGAAAAATAGATGCAAATGGAGATTTTGCACCATTTTTAATTGAAAAAACAGTTCTTGCCATACCGCCTGTTATTGGCAAGCCTGAAAACAAAATACTTACCATATTAGCAATGGATTGGGCTATAAGTTCTGTATCAGGGCGGTGTCGTGTTCCTGTCATTCCATCTGCAACTGAAGCACATAGTAGAGATTCTATAGCAATAAGAAGAGCGATAGAAAAGGAAGAGGTAAAAATGTCAATAAACATATCAAAATTTAAAGATGGAAATGTTAATGAATGAAAGGAAACGGTAAATTCTTTTAAATTTTTTCCTATAGTCTCAACATTAAGATGAAAATAATATGTAACTAAAGATGTTAAAATAATAGCTATTAAAGAACCCGGGAATTTTGATGTTACCTTTCTAAAATAGATAACAATAAAAATGGTAGAAACTCCCATTATTAAAGCAGTAAAATTTATTTGATTTATAGATTGGAATATTAAAAAAAGTTTATAAAAAATATTATTGGTGGACTTGTCTAATGATATCTGCAAAAACATTGGAATCTGATTAACTGCGATGATTAGAGCTAGTCCGCTTGTAAATCCTACTATAACAGGATATGGTAAAAGCTTTATTGATTTACCTAATTTTAAAAGCCCAATAAGAAGCAAAAACATGCTTGACATGAAAATGGCAAGTACCAGGCCTGAGTAGCCATAACTTGATAAAATACCGCTAACTATTACAACAAGGCCGCCTGTAGGGCCTGCAATCAAATATCTGGAACCTCCAAAGACAGCAATTACAATACCTGCGATAATTGAAGTTATAATCCCCTGCTCAGGTCTAACCCCTGAGGATATTGCATAGCTTATTGCCATAGGAAGGGATAAAATTGACAAAATGAATCCGGCGTTCAAGTCATCTTTAAGAAAACGAAGCCGGTATTGTTTTTTTTTAATTAGATCAAAAAAAACAGGCTTAAAGCCAAATTTTTCAAAAAATTTCAACATAGTATCTCTTTAATCTAATCAATAATATATCTATTGCTTCTTTCATGCAATTGCAAGAAAAAAAAATTAAAAAGATCTTCCATAAGAGAATGAAAATGAGAAAGTTTCCAACAAAACTCCCAAAGGCCAATATTCCTCATTTAATAAAGCAACACCCAAAGCTGCAGATAAAATATTTATTTCATATTGATAAAAACTTTTTTTATTATTTTTTATTATTTCTTTTCCTGAAATAAACTGAACAGATGGATAAGGATATAAACGTTTTGCATTAAATACAACACCCCCTTCCAAATCAAATCCATAATATTTTAATGGATTATCTTCTAAGTGAAACAACATAGCCCCATTAATAGTTATGACATGGAAATTGCTTTCATGTTTTAAAAAATACAAAAGAGGTATTGTTCGACATTTTAGAGCAAGATCATAGGAATTCAATGCTTTGTATCTTTTTCTATAACCTATCGAAAAATCATTCAATAAAGGAACTGCTGTTGTTCCTATTTGAAAATATCTGAAAGATGAAGGATCAAATTCAACATCCTCCATTTTTTTTATTAACTTTTCTTGTTGGGTAGGAAGATTTATATCTTGTGCTATTAAATTTGAACAAATCATGGTAGATAACAAAATAAAAAATAATTTTTTTGTCATAATTAACCTCAAAAAGTTGAAAATTATGTATAATTCATTTTTAAAAGTAAAAGATTAAATTATATTTTGATATTAAAAGTTTTTTATAATTGTTTTGAATAATTTGATTCATCTGAATTTGGACCGATCAAAAACCATATAATGAATCCTATTTTTGCAGTAAAACCTGAATAATCTGAATTAAACTCATCTTCGTCATCAGAATCTTCGGGATTTCCTCTTTTAGATAAAAAGATTATTGTTTTAAGCAACAAATAATCTGCAGTAGAAACCATTTTTTCTTTTATTGATTTTAATATTTCAGACATGGAAAATAAAGCATAATCTTTTATATGATGAATTTTTTCATTTAAAGATTCTTTATAAAGAATAACATCAGTGTCTTGGTCAAAATCTTCTAAAGAATCTAAAGATCTTATATATAAAAATCTTAAAAAGATATAAACATTAAGATCCGTTATAATGTAAAGTTTTTCATTGATAGACAAGTCTTTTATTTTATCAACTTTATTTTGATCATATTTTTCTCCTGGCGATAATGACTGCATGTATGTAAAATATAATAAATAATTTAATATTTTATCAGGAATAAATCCTAAAATAATTTGTGAAGCATTAAAACATTTATAGAGATTATCTTTTGGATAATAATATAAAATATTTACAAATATTCTA
>MGLU01000090.1:12877-13247 GCA_001796155.1 Chlamydiae bacterium RIFCSPHIGHO2_12_FULL_27_8
GCATTATAAGATGTTTTAGCTGTTAATGTGACAGGCGGAGGAAGAGGAGCCGGATCAACAATAATTTTGATTTTCTCTTCCGGAGAAGTTAAAGACAATATTTGAATAACTTCTGTATTAGCCATATAAATTTAACATTTGTTTATCTATAAAGATAATAACATTTTAATTAATAAAATGAAAGATAAAATGAATTATAAAAAAAAATATTAATTATTAATTATAATTACACAAAATAGCAATATCTAAAGATAATAGATTCCTGATGAGAACTTACCAAGTAACTTCTCAAAAACATCTGGTAATCGTGTAAATTATTTTTTTAAAAATTCATAAAAATTATTTTGAATAAAATTTTTTCTTTATTGTA
>MGLU01000091.1:0-1239 GCA_001796155.1 Chlamydiae bacterium RIFCSPHIGHO2_12_FULL_27_8
AAGCGTTTTAATATGCGAACCGTCAACATCAGCATCCGTCATTATTATTACTTTATGATATCTTAACTTAGAAATATCAAAGTGCTCTTTACCAATACCGCATCCAAGAGCCGCTATCATTGCTCCCACTTCAGTATTTTTTAATATTTTTTGCAGTCTTGATTTTTCTACGTTTAATATTTTACCTCTAATTGGCAAAATAGCTTGAAAACGTCTGTCTCTCCCCATCTTTGCAGAGCCCCCCGCAGAATCTCCCTCTACAATATAGAGCTCACAAAACTCGGGATTTGTTTCCTGACAGTCCGTTAACTTTCCGGGAAGTCTCGCTGAATCCATCGCAGATTTTCTAATAGTAAGCTCTCTAGCTTTTTTTGCAGCCTCTCTAGCTCTAGCTGCAGTCATAACTTTTTCTGCAATTATTCTTGTAATGCCGGGATTTTCATCAAAATATGTTGTTAACTCTTCTCCTGTGATTTGCTGTACTACAGATCCAACATCAGAATTTCCAAGTCTTTGTTTAGTTTGGCCTTCAAACTGGGGATTTGGAACTTTTATTGAAATAACACAAGTAAGCCCCTCTCTCATATCATCGCCTGTAATAGCGATCTTCTCTGTTTTTGATATTCCGCTTTTTTTAATAAAATTGTTTAAAACCCTGGTTAATGCAGTTGAAAAACCGGTTAAGTGTGTACCGCCTTGTTTAGTAGCGATATTATTAACATAACTATAAATTGTTTCAATAAATGTCTCATTCCACTGCATTGCAATTTCAACTTCAATAATTCCATCGTGACTTTCTTTTGAAGCAGTAAAATATATTGGAGGATTAAATAATGGAGCTTTTGCTTCATTTAAATATTGGACAAAGGAAGAAAGCCCTCCGGAATAATTAAAATGAACATCATCTTTATTATCTTCAGTATCATCAATAAAATTTATATTAATACCCTTATTTAAAAAAGCAAGTTCTCTAAATCTTTGAAGAAGTATGTCATAATTAAATTTTGTTTCTGTAAAAATTGTTGTATCAGGATAAAATGTAACAACCGTCCCTCTTTTTTTTGTCGGTCCAATTTTTATTAACTCTTTTGATACCTTTCCCTTTGAAAATTCCATAACGTATTCAAAATCATCTTTATATACTCTTACAATCAGTTTTTCAGATAGAGCATTTACGCATGAAACTCCAACACCATGCAGACCCCCTGAAACTTTATATGTAGATTTATCAAATTTACC
>MGLU01000091.1:1245-8713 GCA_001796155.1 Chlamydiae bacterium RIFCSPHIGHO2_12_FULL_27_8
ATGAAGAACTGTCATAACAACTTCTAGTGCAGTTATTGACCTTCCTCTTTTTTTTGATTCCTTTTCGTGTTCTTCAATTGGAATTCCCCTACCATTATCTTCTACGGTTATTGATCCGTCATGATTCAATGTTATGTTAATTTCATTGCAGTAGCCTGCCATTGCTTCATCAATACAGTTATCAACAACTTCATAAACCATTTGATGCAATCCGGATTTACCTGTATCACCAATATACATTCCGGGCCTTTCTCTTACAGCCTGCAATCCTTCTAAAACAGTTATTGAACTTGCTGAATATTTTTTATCATCAGTCATTGTAGTCATGCCTTCTCACATATTTTTAAAATTTTCTAACCTACATAAAAATTAATGTCAAAAATTACATTTTTTGTAAATTTTTGCTGCATTAATTTTAAAATTCTTTTTTTTTCTACCCCTTTCAAAATGCTGTAAAGGGTAGAGCTTTTTACCAAAACATATAAAATTCCATTTTCAAACTTTATAACATTTGTCATAGATGAAAGTTTTTCTCCTATGACTTTTGGCCAGTAGTCTATAATTGCCTGCGGCTGTTTTAAATATTTTTTTTCGATATCAGTAGAAAAATCCATTAAAATATTTTTCAAAACTTTGTTTGTAGAGACGAGTTTTTTTGAGTATTTTATCATATAAACAACTAAATGCTACCAATTATTATTTTAACAAATAAAATTCAATTATGCAAGTTTATTAGAAAAGTAAAATTGAAAGACCGTAAGAAATAAAAAAATATATTGTCATCGAGAGAATATCGTTTAAAGCTGTAACTATAGGCCCTGATGAAATAGCAGGGTCAATACCTAAACTTTCAAAGAATACAGGAGATAAAACACCAAGAAGACTTCCGGTAAAACAAGCGCCGATGAGGCCTGTCCCTGTGATAATGCCAATTGCTGTAGGACTTACATTAAAATTAAAATTTGTAAAAAGATTTATTACAATTACCATGACTGTACAAATAATTCCAAATATTGAACCTGTTAAAAAACCTGTTAAAAGTTCTTTAGTTACAGCATCCCATTTACTTTTTTTTGAAACTAGACCAAGAGCTATACTTCTAACTAATACAGTTGAACATTGTATACCAATATTTCCGCTCATTCCTGTGATTAGAGGAACAAAAAATAGAACGAAGGTAAGTAAAATACCTTCATTTTTTTGAAAAGAAGAACTAATTACAACATTAATCAGACCGGCAAGCAATGTAACAAAAAGCCAGGGAGCTCTTTTTATAAACCTTCTGAAAATTGGTTCGGATGAAGAAACATCTTCTGTTGTACCTGCTATTTTTGCAAAGGTTTCATCAGCCATATCTTCCATAGCTTCAATTGCATCTTCATGGCTTATAACACCTAGAATTTTATTATCTTCATCTACAACCGGTAAAGTAAAAAGCTTGTACCTTTCAAAAAGATCTATAACTTCTTCTCTAGAAGAATAAGTTTTAACGCTATGTGTTATCGGTCTCATTAACTGTTTTAAAATAGCTGATTTTTGATTTACAATCATATTTCTTGCAGGCACAAAACCAATGAGCTCTTTTTTTTCATTTGTTATATAAATGCCTTTAGTAAAATCAATTCTTAGATGGTCGTGTATATATAAGGATGCTTCCTCAATAGTTTTTTCTTTATTAAAAGCAAAAAACTCTAAATTCATAAGTCTGCCGGCACTGTTTCTGTCATGCTTTTTTTGTTCTTTAATCTCAATAGCTTTTTTTGGATTAATAAGCTCTAAAACTCTTCTAAACCTTCTTTCAGACATATCTTCCAAAACCCAAATTGCTTCGGAGGTAGGCATTTTATCGAAAATATTTTTAATATCTATTTCTTTCATATATCTAAAAATAACAATTCTTGTGTCTGCATTAGTATTTATAATAAATTTGATCTTATCATCAAAATTTGAAATGTTGTCAAAAAGAATAGGTCTTACATGAAGCGGCAGATGAATTGCAGCATAAGCAAGGTCTATTGAAGAGTGTTCTATAGCAATTTTAGTCAATTCCGTTAAAATTACATTTGAAGTTTTTTTATGAAAAGCATTTTCTAGCTTTTCTTTTAAAATATCATCAATTTTAATTTTATTTTCTTCAATCAGATCCCCAGCTGAAGAAATACTTTGTTCCATAAAAACCTCGGAGCCGGATTAGAATCAAAATATACTCCCCCAAATTATTAAAATCAATAATATATAATTTAAAAAAAATCTATAAAAAAATTTATTAAATGATTTATAATAGTTTTCATCTTAATTCAAAAATGGAGAAAATATGTCAGAAACATTAGTAGTTGTTAGTAAAATAAAAAAATTTATTAGAGATAATTCTGAAATGAATACATCTGCATCTGCAATAGATTCACTTACAAAAATTGTAGAAAAAGAGTGCTTAAAAGCTATTGAAAAAGCAAAAGAATCTAAAAGAAAAACAGTTTTAGATAGAGATTTTGTTTTAGAATCTTGTGAATCATGCAACTAAAACCTAAGATTTTTTTAATCTTAAGAGCTGCTAGAGCAGAAACTCTAGTAGCTTCTATATGTCCCATAATAATTGGTTCAATTCTATCTAAACTTGAAGGATTTTTTTCATTTACAGTATTTTTATTAACATTTTTTTTTACAATATTTCTTCATGCTGCGACAAATCTTGTAAATGATTATTTCGATTTTATTAATAAAATTGACAATGAAAAAAGAATAGCTCCATTTAGCACAATACAAACTAGAGAAACATCTCTTTATCAAATAAAAAAAGCATACCTTATTTTATTTATATTTTCTTTTATTATTGGACTTTATTTTATATATATCGGCAAAACATTAGTTTTGAGTCTTTTATTTTTTCCATTTCTTGCCGGCTATTATTATACGGCAGGAAAAAAGCCTCTTGGCTATTTAGGTTTTGGAGATTTATTAGTTTTTGTTTTTTTTGGACCATTTGCGGTACTTGGAACCTATTATTTACAGACTTATAAACTTTCTTTCATTCCTATATATGTAGGCATCGGCCTTGGATTTATTACAACTGCAGTATTAATAACAAACAATTTAAGAGATATAAATTTAGATAGAGAAGGAAATAAAAAAACATTAGCTGTAATATTTGGAAAAAGATTTTCACAAATCGAATACCTTTTTTGTATTTTTATAGCTTTTTTAGTACCTATATATTTTTTTTATATAACAAACAATTTTTTATATTTGTTAGTTTCTTTTTCTTTAATCATTTCCCCAATAAAAATCATATTCAATTATAAGCAGGAAAGTATATTGAATCGGGCTCTTCAAAAAACAGTTCTTACACTTGTAATTTATACTATTCTATTTTCAATTGCTCTCTTCTTTTAATATTTTTTTATCTATCATTTTTCTAATTTCCAAATATGAAAATTTAAAAATATTATAAAAAATTAAACCCATAAGTAATGGATAAGAAATTTTTAAAACAGGAGCGGTTATTTTAGTGATTCCTTCCAAACCAAGTAGAGATGTTGCAAAAGCTATTATAGTTGATAAAATAACAGGATTGTTTAATGATTTTGAATTTTTAAAAAAATTATCAGATAAAAAATCTGAGTAAGCAACAACCAGTGCAATGGATGTAGAAAAACATGCTAAAAATATCGCTATAATAGATATATTTGCAAGTTTTGATCCAAAAATAATTTTCGAAAGTTTTGCAAGCAGCATATCCTTATTCACATCTGTTAAATATACGCTGTATTTTGCTGAAACAATTATTAATGCTATATAAATTACAGCAAGCAGAAACATTCCGATAAATGAAGATCTAACTATAGTTTTTATGGAATCTTTCATTGAAGCTGTTTTTTTAAATAATATATTTATAATAGAAGCTGAAAAGAAAAAAGATGCTATAAGATCCATTGTATTATAGCCTTCTACCAAGGAATTAAAAAAAGTAAAATTACCTTTCAAATCTGAGTTAACATCTGAATAAATCCCCTTTATAAAAATAACTAAAATCGACCCAATCAAAAGAGGTGTAATATATTTTCCTAAAATATTTAAAAAACCGACTTTTCTAGAAATTACAAAAAATACAAGTAGAGAATAAAAAAGACTAAAAATATATAAAGGTCCGATATTAAAATTAGTCATAATTGATGAATACGATAAAACAATACATCTTGGTGCAGATCCAAGAGGTATCCATATAGTTAAAAGAATAAAAGAAAATAAAAAACCAAATTTTTTACCTAGAATGCTAAAAAAATCAGTATAATCCCCTTTGAATAGAACCATTGCAATTACACCTAAAAATGGAAGAGCAACAGCTGATAGTAAAAAACCTAATATTGAATAAAAGGTATTGCCGCTAGAATTCGTTCCTACAAATAGCGGATAAATCAAATTACCCGACCCAAAAAACATAGCAAAAAGTGCTAGTCCTATAACTAAACTTGAATTTTTCTTTTTTATTTCCATAAATTTCTCCATAAATAAAAAAGCCCGCATCCTTATCAGATGCGGGCTTTAACCTTTTAAGCCTCTAATTTTATAAAAAACTATCAGCCGCACCTTGGATTTTTTTGTGTTCCCGTTGTGGCTGCTGCTTTTTTATAAAATAAATCTTTAATTTTTAATAATAAAAAATTTAAAAAACCAATTAAAACTTGTAAAATTTTTCTTTTAGGCTGATCCGATTTAGCAACAGAGAATTTAATTTCAATTGAATCTTTAGGTTCTTCTGAAGGTTCTCCAAAAGTCATTTTATCTATATAAAAATATTTAGCAGTTAAATTATCAATAGCAAATTCAATTTTTTCTTTTAATTCTTTTTTTATTAATCCTATGTTTTCTGTTGTAATTTCACCTAATCTACCAACTGTAATTGTTCTAGTTTCTAATTTAAGCCTTTTATTGTGAGGATGTTTCACTTCCACAAAAAGAAAGCCTCTTACTTGATCATCAGGGAGTATAAATTGATTAATTTTAGCAGCTAATTGATCAAGATATTGTCTATTATGAATGTTTATATAGTTTATAGAATTTTTATTATAAGAATCAATTTTATCAATGAACCTATCTAACCAATGCTTTGGGGTTAGATTCAGATCGCTAGATGATATTGTAATTGGGTTTATCATATATTTTTATTTTAATTACACAAGTTATACCAAAATCGAATGTTTTTAACAACCATTAAATTATCAATAAAAAATATTATTAAAGTATTTATTTGAATAATAAAAATTATTTAGATAAAAATAATATCAAGCTTTTTATTTAACAGAACTTTATTTGTAAAAAATATTAAGTTAATTATAATGATGGAATTTACGCGTAAGAAAGAATATGCATCAAGTACATTTTATACAGAAAATATATAGTAAGTTTTTCCCTCAGAGCTTCACAAAAGCCTTGAAGTCTATAGACATTCCTGATAAATGGAAAAATTTAAATAATGATGAAAAGAAAAAGCAGTCGGTTCAGCTTTTGGATGAAGGAGAAAAACTTCTTTCAAAAAATGATTTGAATGCAATTAAGTTCTTTAACGATGCATCTTTGCTAGATCCGACAAATCCTTTAATATGGTACAGACAAGGACTTGCTTTTTTTGATTATGGAAGTAATCAAAATGAAGAAAAAGCTTACCATTTAGCAAGTAAAAATTTTAAAATTGCAGTTAGTTTGGATTCGGAAATATTTGATTTCTGGTGGGCATGGGGAAATGTTTTATATGTTCTTTCAAATAAAGGCTATGAGTATAATTACCTTCAAGAAGCTAAAAAAAAATATAAACATGCTATACATCTCTCCAAAAACCAGAATGATGCCGTTTTATCTGAACTTTACTGGGATTACGCTCTTATTTTAACTAAGATTTCAGAGCATTCCGGAGAAGCTATAGATTTAAAACTCGCTATTGAATCTTTTCAGAAATCCTCTTTTTTACAAAAAGATATATCTGCTGCATTTTTATATGATTTTGGAAGTTCATATTTAAAAATGGGAACATTAATTAATGAAGCAAATATTTATCTTCAAGCTATAGATTATTTTAAACTAGCTGTAGAGAAATCAAAAAAATATGTTGACGCATGGGTTTCAATCGCTCATTCATATACACAGCTTTACATAAATACTCTAGATGAAGAATATTTTAATTTAGCTTGTAAAAATTTTGAAACTGCTGCTGAAATAAACCCCTTAGATTCTGAAATTTGGTTGGACTATGCAAATATTTTAGCTGAAAGCGGAAAACTCAATCAAGATCCTAAAAAATTAAGAGCTTCTATTGAAAAATGCATAAAAGCTTATAAAAGAAATAAAAAAAATCCTGAAATTATTGGCACCTGGGTTGAATCTTTATCTTTACTTGGTGCTTTAACAAACAGACTAGATTTAATTTTGGAAGCAGAAAAAAAAATTATGACAGCTACGGATTTATATTCCGAAGAAACAGATTTATGGTATTCTTACGGTATATGCCAAAAAGCCTTTGGTATATACTATTCAGATATTGATTATGAATATTTTGCTATCGAAAAATATCAAATAGGTCTTTCTATTGATAGAACAAGTTCTGAAATTTGGTATGAACTTGCAAATTCCCATTCAAAAATAGGTAAAGAGACAGATGATATCGATATGCTTGAAAGAGCAATAAAATTCTATTCAAAATCAATTGATTTAAAGGCATCATGCCCTTCTATTATATTTGAACATGCAAAAGCTTTAACATATTTAGGCTCGCTGACTCTCTGCAAAAAAACTTTAGAAGATGCTATTAAAAAATTTGAATCGGCATTAAATATCCAAAAAAATGCAATACTATCTCATCCTGACTGGCTATATTACTATGCAAGAGCTTTGGATCTCTATGGAGATCTAAATGAAACAGAAAATTATTATTTAAAAGCTATTGAAGTATTTCATTCAGTTCTGCTTGTAGATCCGGATTTTCCAAAAATTCATTTTAGATTGGCCCTTTGTTACTCACATCTTTTAGAACTCTCTCCAAAACATCAATATTTTGAAAAAGCTACTCACTGTTTTTCATTAGCTACAAGACAGGACATGGAAGATCAAGAAGTTTGGCTTGAATGGGGATTAACGCTTATTAACTTTGCATATGAAAACAATATAGGTAATGAAAAAAATGAATATTTTTTTGAAGCTGAACAAAAAATTCTGAAAGCCGGCAGACTTGGAAATCAGCATGCATATTACCATCTTGCTTGTCTGTATTCATTAACATACAGATTTGATGAATCAATAAATTTATTAGAAAAAGCTTTTCTATGCGACATGCTTCCTCCTATCGAAGAAATGCTTGATGATGAGTGGCTAGATCCTTTAAGGGAAACAGAAAGTTTCCATCAATTTCTAAATAGAATAGAAAAAAAACAAAATATCTAGAAAGCATCTTTTAATTTTGTTATAATCTTATTTTTAAAGA
>MGLU01000091.1:8726-12952 GCA_001796155.1 Chlamydiae bacterium RIFCSPHIGHO2_12_FULL_27_8
TAATGGACAAAAGAACTATTTTATTTGTTGTTTTAATGGCTGCTTCAATGTATTTAGTACAGATGTTTTTCCCACAGCAAAAAACACAATCTCAAACTCCCGTGCAGAAAGTTCAAGAAATAAAAACTGTCGAAACCCCGGTTTCTTCATATGACGAAACTTTTTATGTATTAAAAAACGATTATTTAATGCTTGTTTTTTCTTCAAGAGGAGGAGCTTTAGCTGAGATAGATCTTCCATTTAAAACTAAAGAAAATCAAAAAAGTGTAATTAATGAAATTTTGTTTGATAAAAAGATTTTAAAAGATTCTAAAAAAAATGCTTATTTCCCATTAAGTTCTTACTATATTTTCGAAGATAATAGAAGAATAAAAAAAGAACAGGGAGAACTGTCCGGGTATTTTCCATTACTTAGAAGAAAAATCGCAGATGGAAAAAATATAAGTGCAAAATATTATGCATTAAACATAGTATCAGATAAAAAAAACATTGATAACCAAATATTTAAAGTCACAGCTTTCGGCAAAGATTTTATTGAATTCCAAAATTCAGATAATAAAAGAACAATCACAAAAAGATATTCTTTTGCAAAAGATGCTCCCTATACTTTTGACTTAAATGTAAATATTACAGGCGATAATAATAATTTATTTTTAACTTCAGGAGTTCCTGAAGTAGAGCTTACATCCGGAAGAAATGATCCTTCATTAAAATTGAGACTAACTAAAAATAATAAAGGGTATACCGAAAAATTAAAACTTCCAAAAAATGAATCTATAGCAACTGATGTTTTTCCTGATTGGATATGCAATTCAAATGGCTTTATGGGATTGATTATAGATTCATTAGATGAACAGGCAAACGGATATTTAACTTCATATGTAGATGGAACTATTTTAAATACAAGACTAACTTTAATTGATTCAAAATATAATTTATATCAGGCAAAAAAATATCCCGGATATTTAATTGGAATGCCTATTTCAAGATTAAAAAATAATATTAACTATAGAATTTTTGCAGGTCCTTTTGCTAAAAATATATTAACTGCAATCGATTCAACATACTCAAATGCAATTACCGGATATAATCCTGAATATGTAGAAGCTCTGAGTTTTCATGGTATGTTTTCTTTTATTTCGGCACCATTTTCCAAACTGATGTTCACAATCATGCAGCTATGTTATAAAATCACCAATTCTTGGGGATTTTCTATAATATTATTAACTTTAATCTTAAGATTAATGTTATATCCATTAAATGCATGGTCAGCCAAATCGCAGATAAAAATGCAAGACCTAGGGCCGCAGCTTGCGGAAATTGAGAAGAAATATGCAAATAATAAAGAAAAATTGAACATGGAAAAAATGAGGTTAATGAAAGAAAAGGGTGCAAATCCCCTTCTTGGATGTTTTCCTATTTTTTTACAATTTCCATTTTTGATTGGAATGTTTGATCTATTAAAATCTTCATTTGAATTAAGAGGAGTATCTTTTATTTCCGGTTGGATAGATTCTCTAACTTCACCTGATATCTTATTTTCTTGGAGTTACCCTATACCATTCATCGGTACAGAATTTCATCTACTTCCAATAATTATGGCTGCAACTATGTTTTTACAATCTAAATTAATGACTAAAACAAAAGACACAAAACAGATGACGGATGCTCAAAGACAGCAGCAGGGAATGACTACGATATTACCTATTGTATTTTTGGTATTCTTTTATAAAATGCCATCCGGATTAAATATTTACTTTTTATTTTCTACAATTTTTGGAATAATTCAACAATGGTACACAAATATAAATATGAAAAAAAATAAATGAAAGCATGGTTTAATCTTTTAAAGCAGATAGAAAAAAAAGTTGGTATTTTTAGTGCGAATAAATGGCTATATTCATTAAAAATAATAAAATTTGATGCCTGCAATTTATATTTGCAGGCAGAAAATTATTTTCAGGCACAATGGTTTGAAGAATATGTAAAGCCCTTCTTAAAAAAAGGTTTCTATAACGAAAACTTTCATCCGATAAAAGTTCATTTAACAATAGCAAATGATATTATAAAGCAAAAATCTATTTCATATATCAGAGAATTTAAGATTGAATCAACTCCTCTAAATGATTATTTTAAATTTCATTTTTTTATTGTTTCAGAAAAAAATTTGATGCCTATAAAAATTTTAAATGAATCATCATCATCTATGCATCAATTTACACCAATATATCTCTATGGCCCTAAAAAAAGCGGTAAAACACATCTTTTACAGGCATGTGCACATAAACTGACAGAAAGAAATTTAAAAGTTTTTTATATTTCTGCAAAAACATTTACTTCACATGTAGTCGAATCAATAAGACTTTCTAAAATGAATGAATTAAGAAATATTTATAGAAATTTGGATGTGCTTATTGTAGATGACGTTGAAATATTTGGAAAAAAAATATCTACCCAGGAAGAATTTTTTCATACTTTTAATGCTCTTCAAACTATGGGTAAACTAATAATATTAAGTTCACAAGCAGCTCCAAATGAATTAACGGATGTTGAACCGAGATTAGTTTCACGGTTTGAATGGGGAATAATTTTAGAAATCGAAAAAATTGAGGATTTATCTCTGATTTTAAAAAATCAGATGGAAATTTTAAATTTAAAATTGACTAAAGAAATTCAAACTTATCTTTTAAATACATTTAAAAATATTGAATCCTTAAAAAAAGCATTAAAATTAATTGCTTTAAATATGCATATAGAAAACAAGGAAAATTTAACAATTGAAAAAGTTAAAATATTTTTAAATACTTTAATTATTGAAGAAAATGAAAAAAAAATAACACCTGAAAAAATTTTATATGCTGCTTCTGCATATTTTGGGATAACTCAAAACGATATTTTAGGAAAAGCCCAAACTAGGGAGTGTACTCTTCCAAGACAATTTTCTATGTATCTATGCAGAGAAATTTTAAATATGCCGTTTATGAAAATCGGATCATATTTTAAAAGAGATCATTCTACAGTCATGACAAGCGTAAAATCTATAAAAGGTTTACTTGAATCAAATAACAATGAAGCATTTTCTGCATTTAAAGAAATTACAAAAACATTAGAAAATTAATACAAACGGTAGAAAGCCGTTTCTGAGATACTCCACAATGGCTAAAGCCATAGGGGTTCTAGAGTTGGCTGCATCTGCATAGCCATTGCTCCTTGCGGGATATCAGTGTTCCCTTTAATACGAACTCCTTCTCGTATTAATCGTGGGTTGTAGACTTCTTTTTTAGAAGAACCGGATTTTGGTCGATGCTCCGGCTTCGGCTCTACCCACAACTTCTCACTATATGAAATATTCCAAGAGGCATTTACGTCAGCGTGAGAAGTATATCCGCAATGCGGACATTTAAAAACCTTACCGTTTCTGTTTCCAAGTTGAAGACACTTATGACAAGCTTGACTTGTATAAGATGGATCAACATAGACAACCGGTATTCCCGCTAATTTAGACTTATATTCAATGAATTGTTCTAATTGATAATAAGCCCAAGAGTTCATGGAGTACTTGAACGATTTGGTTTGTTTTGTTGTTTGACGTATTCCCTTTAGTTTTTCTAGCTTAATTCCACATTTATTATTTTTAGCATAATCAACTATTTTTTTGCTGATTTTGTGATTAATATCCTTTTGAATATTAGATTCACGCCGTTTTATTGTTTTAAGTTTTTTGAGCTTTTTACTTTTTTGAAGTTTTTTCCTTATTTTGCTATATTTTTTGTGTATATGCTGTGCATCTTTTCCTAAAAACATCACTTTATTATTTTTATTATCGGCAATAACAGCACAATGTCCTGTAGTATTTCTATCAATACCAAGCCATCCATCACACTTAATTTTTTCTTCTTCTTTAACACTGCATGAAATATATGCAAACTCTTTGTCCAACTCGATTTGGTTGATCTTTTCTATTTCTTTTTCAAAATCCATTTCCATTTTTAAACATGGTATTCTGACTTTAGAATTTTTAAACTTGATCGCTTGAGAAGGCACTGTTAATTTAACTGAAGATATCCTCTTTAGTTTTTTGTTTGAAGAATATTTCTTTAAAATTTGATTGGCAATAGCTGATTTTAATCTTATATCTTTAACATCTTTAGATGATCTGCTTTTTGTCTTGAGAGCAAAAATAGCAACTTTTCTTGCTTTCTCAAGCTCTAATGAAAGGTCTCTAT
>MGLU01000092.1:0-3202 GCA_001796155.1 Chlamydiae bacterium RIFCSPHIGHO2_12_FULL_27_8
AATAATAGAGATATTTTTGCAAAAGGTGCTATTAAAGCAGCAATTTTTTTAATTAATAAAACAAAAAATTTATACTCAATGAAGGATTTTTTTAATGAAAGAAATTAAGATAAAAAATTTTTATGTAACAAAAGAAAAGTTAACATTTATCAGCGGTCCATGTGTTATTGAAAATAGAGACCATACTCTATTTGCAGCAGAAGAACTGAAAAAAATATTCGAAAATCATGATTTTAATTTTATTTTCAAATCAAGCTTTGATAAAGCAAACAGATCTTCTATTGAATCTTTCAGAGGTCCCGGCCTTGATGAAGGACTGAAAATATTAGAAGAAGTTAGAAGAGAGTTTGATTTAGCTGTTACAACAGATATTCATCTTCCCAATCAAGCTGAAAGCGTTAAAGATGTTGTTGATTTAATTCAAATACCTGCATTTTTATGCAGACAGACGGATATTTTAGTCGCAGCTGCAGAAACAAATAAACCTGTAAATGTTAAAAAAGGGCAGTTTATGTCCCCTTTTGAAATGAAAAATGTTGTTGATAAACTTATATCAAAAGGAAATGACCATATTATTTTAACGGATAGAGGTACAACATTTGGGTATAACAATCTTATTACTGATTTTAGAGCGATACCGATAATGCAGAGTTTTGGTTTTCCGGTTTGTTTTGATGCGTCTCACTCTACACAGCTTCCCGGAGGGAATACAAAAACATCTTCCGGTCAAAGAGAATTTATTCCATATTTGACAAAAGCAGCAGTTGCAGTTGGGGCTGATCTGATTTTCATTGAAAGCCACAATGATCCTAAAAATGCTAAAAGCGACGCAAAGACTGTTTATGCATTTGATGATTTAAAAATACTTTTAAAAGAAGTAGAAAGAATTTATAAAGCTTTAAAATTTGAACCGATAATATGTTAAAAAAAGCTACATTTATTTCATGTTTTTTAATCATATTTTTATCTTTTTTTATTTTTTTTAAACTTTTTAAAATTTCAGAAGAAGACATTTTGAAGTATAATAAGTCTCTTTTAAGAAACAGTGAAGAAATAGATTTTCAAGATGCGTATCAAATAAGAGAAAAAGTTAAAAAAAGCATATATATTTTAGAGAACGATAAAAGAAAAAATACAATTATCTATTCTGATCTTTCAGAAGTTATTTTTAATAAAACATTAAAAAAAATAAATTTAGAAGAGAATTTAACCGGTGTTAAATTTATATTATCAGATTATATAAATGATGAAGCGGATATTAAATATATTACTTCGAAAAATGCAGCAATACATTCGAAGGGTGAAGTTTTATTAAACGATATAGATATTTATTTTTTAAATGATCAGAAAGATAGAGATGTTCTAAACATTGACATTAAAAATTCTTATTTGCAAGGCAAAGCAGATAAGCTTGAGTTGAAATTAAAAAACAACAAGCCAAAAATCATTTTAAAAAATTTTAAAGCTGAAATAATTAATTAATGAAATATTTATTTTTATTAATCCCCTTTTTTTTATTTTCTAATATTGAAATTAAAAATTTTATTTTTGAAAAGGATGCACTTCAAGTCACAGAAAATTTTTCTTTAAAACATAAATTTGGGATGCTGACAGCAAAAAATGCAATTTATGATATTTCAAAAAACAGTTTTTTAATAAAGCTTAAAAATGATGTAAGATTTGAATTTTACAGCAGAGGCATTTTAATTTGTGATGAGGCTGTTTATAATTCTAAAACAAATATAATAAATTTTTATTCTGAGAAATTTATTGAATACACTGACAAATACAAAAACAGAAATTTTAAAATTTCATCTAAAAGTGCTGATACATATCTTGAAAGTGAAACAAAAATAAAAAAGTTTAATTTGGATAATATTTCAAATATTGAGTTCATTGAAAATGTGACTTTAGATATTGAAGGAAGATATTTTTTAAATTCTGACAGAGCTAAAGTTTCAAAAGATCCTCTTGGAACAATTTTATATTTATATCCTAAAGAAAATGAAAAGATAAATTTTATTTTTTTTGAAAATTTTGTAGACGCTGATAGTGCAAATATAAATTTAAAAACAAATGATCTTTATTTAAAAAATGCTAATGGTTCAATAAAAACAATTTTAAAAAAAGAAAACTTTTTAAATTTTTCTGCAAAAAATTTATTTTGGCATAATTTTGAAGGTTGTTTATCACTTTTGAATAATGTTAAAATTGAAGATTCAAATTTTATACTTAATTCCAATGATGTTGAATTTTTAAAAAAACCTATGGAAAGATCCATTCATAAAATAATTTCAAAAAACACCACTTCTATAGCATTCAATCAAAAAGATGGATCAAAATCTACAATTTCGACTAATGGGATTATTGAGATAGATACAGAAAAGGAAAATGTATTTATACAGGCTTTAAAAAAAGAAAATGAATATATAAAATATATAGATAATTTAGTGACTATTACTGCAAAAAAATCAACTGTGAAATATAAAAACAAGAAGGATATCGAAGAAATTATTTTGGAAGAAGATGTAAAATTTATATATAAGCAGGATGAGGATAAAATTGGATATGCAGTTGCTGACAAGGTAATATATCATCCGTTAAAAACAAAAATTGAACTATTGAGTTTTGGAAAAAACAAAGTCCTTTTTTCTCAAAATAACGGATCATTGAAACTCTCATCTGATGAAATCCATATTGAAAAAAATTTAATTAAAGGTGTGGGTGATGTAAGATTTACTTTTAATATGGAAGAAGAAAATTTACTGCAGCAGATATTTTTAAATTACATGTGATTATGAACAAAACATTATTGGAAGTTAGAAATTTATATAAATCATATTCATCCAGACCGATAGTGAATGGACTATCATTTGATGTAAAAGAAAAAGAGGTTGTGGGACTTTTAGGTCCAAACGGAGCCGGAAAAACTACAGCTTTTTACATAACGATAGGATTAATAAAAGCTGATAAGGGAGAAGTTTTTTTTAAAGAAAAAAACATTACAGATCTTCCTATTCATAAAAGAGCATTAATCGGCATGGGATATCTTGCACAAGAACCTTCAGTATTTAGGCATCTGACAGTTGAAGAGAATATTTTATGTATTTTAGAAACATTAAACATTTCAAAAGAGGAAAAAACCAAAAAAGTGAAAGAGCTTTTAAATGAACTAAATCTTTATCATTTGAAAGATAAAAAG
>MGLU01000092.1:3211-15973 GCA_001796155.1 Chlamydiae bacterium RIFCSPHIGHO2_12_FULL_27_8
ATAAAGCACCTAAAACAACGTGGGATAGGCATATTAATTACCGATCACAATGCTAGGGAAATATTTTCAATAGTTGATAGGAGCTATATTATACATGAAGGGCGAGAAATTTTATCCGGAAGTGTTAAAGAACTGTTAAAAAATAAGCTTGCTAAAGAGCACTATCTAGGTGAGAACTTTTGCATGTAATTTTTTTTCAATATCTATAATTCCGATATTCTCTAATTCAATACTATTTAAGCACTGGCTAATTTTAGATCCTCCGCATCCGTCCATATGACATGGTCTGCATGAAATTTTCGAAGTTATCACTTTGCAGTTTGGATTTTGCCAACCTCCCCATTTTATATCACAAGTAGGGCCGAAAAAAGCATAAACTTTTTTTTTAAAAACATTTGACAAATGAAACGCAAAAGAATCTACAGTAAAAATTTTCTCTGCATATTTTATTAAAGCTCCGAGTTCTTCAATATTTGTTTTTCCGGATATGTTATAAACATCTAAACCTTTAATTAAATCTTCAATATATTCAAGTTCACTTTTTGATGAACCGGATACTACTATTACTTTTTTATTTTGATTTAAAAAATGTTTTATTATTTTATCAAATTTATTAAATCTTTTAAATTGCCATCTTGTATTAGGGTGTATAAGAATGTATTTTTCAATATTATTTTTTTTTAGATAATTTAAAATATTATCTTCAGATGATTTAGAAATATTAAAGATAAGATCCTTATTATATATTGGAATGTTTAAAACTCTTAAAAAATCTAAATGAAGTTCAACCTGATGTCTTTTTGTAGGAGGGATTTTTACTAAATGAGTAAATTTTTTAAAAAACTTTTTTTTATGAGATTTTTGACCTATTTTATATTTAGCTTTTGAAAAAAAAGCTAAAATATCTCCCCTGTCACCTTCTGTAAGATTTATTATCAGATCATAATTTTTTTTTCTTACCTTTAATATAAACTTGATTTCTTTAACAATTTTTTTAAAAAAATTAAGTTTTTTTATAGAAAGATCGTAAGAGATAATATTATTGATATATTGATTATTTTTTAAAATTTCTAAAGAGTCGCTGTATATAAAAGCATCTATTTCAGCATGAAAATAATTTTTTAAGTTAGTAAATACCGGAGTTGAAAGCAGCACATCCCCAAGAGCTCTGCATTTTATTACTAAAATTTTTTTTATATTTTTTTTATCGATGTAATTTGTATATTCCATAAAAAATCTAAATCTTGAGTAGATATTACTTTGACCGCTCCCCATGGCTAAGGCGAGGGGATTCCTAATTCTTCGATTGTTGCTCAGGGAAAAAGCTTGGTTTTTGCTAAAAATTCCCATTATGGGAACTTTTACGGCTTTGAACCAACTCATGTTCCCCTAAGTCTCACACAATCTCCAAAGGCTTAACATCCCGCGAGCCCCGCGGTAGACCTTTAAAAGATAGAAGCATTTTAATATGGAAACGTATATATTTACAAAAAAAAAAGACGGCTTATATCCCCCTGGCTAAAGCCAGGGGGATTACGCCGTCATTGATAATCTATGCACAAAAAATGGAGAAAATATGCTAAGAACTCTATCTATCATCAAACCTGATGCAGTGGAAAAAAATGTTATAGGGAAAATTTTATCAAGATTTGAAGAAAACAATTTAAAAATTGTTGCATGCAAAATGGTTCATCTAACAGAAGACAGGGCAAAAAAATTTTATATGGTACATAAAGAAAGACCTTTTTATATGGATTTAATAAAATTTATGACATCCGGACCGATTTTAGTATCTGTTTTAGAAGGAGACGATGCTGTAGCAAAAAACAGAAAAATAATGGGAGCTACTGATTTTAAAAAAGCTGATAGTGGTACTATTAGAAAAGATTTTGCAACAAGTATTGAAAAAAATGCTGTTCATGGCTCAGATAGTTTAGACAATGCAAAAATAGAAATAGATTTCTTTTTTAAAAATAATGAAATTTTTAAAAGATAAATTATATTTCAACTTTTAAAGAGAGTTTTTTCATTACCTTCCAAATATGATAATCGCTTGTGATAACTATTGGTAAGGGCTTTGCCAATAATTTTTTCCATGGTATAAGTTTTCTTATCCCAATCAAATTCTCTAAAAGCTTGATAATAATCCTCTCTATCAATGAATTTAATATTAATTGGCACATATCCTTCTCTAATAAGAAAATAATTACTAATCACTCTTCCAATACGACCGTTACCATCACAAAAAGGATGAATATACTCAAAAACAAGATGTAATTTGGCCAAACGTTTTATAATATTTTCAGAAGGTGTAGAATTATATTCTACAAACATATCTTCTAGACGCTTTATCACTTCTTTTGGATTAGGTGCAATGTGACTTCCTACACGTACAAATTCATTATCCTTTCTAAACCTTCCGGCTATATCATCATTAATATTAGAAAGTAAAATTTTATGTAAAAATAATAATACATTAATATTCAGTTCTTCTTCTTTTGCTTTTTTATCAATATAAGAAATTATTTGCCCTAAATTCTTTACTTCAAACAATTCTCTTGCAGAAATAAATCTATCACAGTTAATTTCATGCAAAATTCTATCTGTTTCCTCTAAAGTTAAAGTGCTATTTTCTATAGCATTAGAATTAAATACATGTTCAGAAATTTCAGATTCAGAAATTATTTTTAATAACTGCTCTTTATTAAGAGCTGCCTTATAATATCTCGCCCGAAGAAGGTCAATTTTTTTATAAACACTTAAGATTTTAACCATAAAACAACTTAATTTTGATATAAACTGATTATATCATTGTTTAACGGTTTTGTTAACAAAAGCGTTATACAATCAATTAAATCAATTTTTTTAACGATAATGATCGTATAATCGTTAATTTAAATCAATATTACCATAAAATTCATTACTTTACATCAAAAATTACTTTAAATATCTTATAATAAATAGATTATTGAAAAATTATTTTTTTGTTTTAAATTTGTCAATATATTCTAAAGCTTTTCCGGTTCCAAGACAGACAGCTAAAAGCGGATTTGGAGCAACAAAAACAGGTAAACCTGTTTCTTTAATTAAAGCCTTATCAAGCCCTTTAATTAAAGCGCCACCACCTGCTAAAACCATTCCTCTTTCAACTAGATCTGCAGCTAATTCCGGAGGACATTTTTCTAAAGTTAGTTTTACATTTTCTATAATTTGCTGAATAGGTTCAGCTAAACACTCTCTAATTTCTACAGAATTAATTCTTTTTGTAATAGGAAGTCCTGCAACCTGGTCTCTTCCTCTAACTTCCATTTCAAGCTCATTATTACCCATAGGGTAAGCAGAACCGATTGTCATTTTAATATCTTCTGCTGTTCTAGGACCTATCATTAAATTATATGTTCTTCTCATATAATTCATTATGCATTCATCAAATTCATCCCCTGCTATTCTAAGTGATCTAGATTCAACAATACCGCCAAGTGAAATAATTGCTATTTCTGTTGTTCCTCCGCCTATATCAATTATCATATTTGCAGAAGGCTCATGAACGGGAAGGTCAACACCGATCGCAGCTGCCATAGGCTCTTCTATCAAAATAACTTCCTGTGCACCTGCATGCAGTGCAGAATCTTCTACTGCTCTTTTTTCAACGCCTGTAATTCCGGAAGGAACGGCAATTAAAATTTTTGGTCTGAAAAGAGATCTTGTTGGAGTTACTCTTTTTATTAACGCTTTTAACATTCCCTCTGCTATTTCAAAGTCTGCAATAACACCATCTTTCATAGGTCTCACTGCATGAATTTTTTTAGGAGTTTTGCCAAGCATAGCCTTTGCTTTATGACCTACTGCCAAAACTTCGTTTGTTACTGAATCAACTGCAACAACTGAAGGTTCAGCTAAAACAATACCTTTTCCTCTTACATAAACTAAAGTGTTTGCAGTTCCAAGATCGATTCCTATATCAGATGAAAAAAGTCCTTGTACCCTATCAAATCTATGTATCAGATTTGATTTTGTTTTAAGCACGAAATCTTTAATATTAAAAGAGTTTTTTAACAGCATAATTTATTTACCTTTACGTCTTTAGAAGTTCTAAAACTTCTTCCCAAGTTAATTTTGATATTGCCTCATCATCGCATGATACAACTTTCTTTACCAAGCCCTTTTTACGCTTTTGCATTTCAACAATTTTTTCTTCAATTGTATTAACAGTTATAAGTTTATATGATGAGACATTTTTTTTCTGCCCAATTCTATGAACTCTATCTGTTGCTTGATTTTCTACAGCCGGATTCCACCACATATCATAATGAATAACTGTATCTGCACCTGTTATGTTCAATCCTGTACCACCTGCTTTTAAAGATACTAAAAATACTTTTTTATCAAAATTTTCATTAAATTCCTTAACAATATCCAATCTGTTATTCGAAGTACCATCCAAATATGAAAAACTTATTCCTCTTTGCAGAAAATCTTCTCTAATAATATGAAGCATTTTAGTGTATTGTGAAAAAATTACAGTTTTATGATTTGCTTCTATTAAGTTTTGAACTAGCTCTAAAAGCATCTCATATTTTGCAGAATCCCCAACTTCCTTTGTCTCTTTTGCAAAAATTGCCGGGTGACAGCATATTTGTTTTAACCTTGTAAGCGTTGCAAGTACATGTATTTGTATTTTTTCAAAGCCATCTTTCTTTACAAGTTTAGTAAGCTCATCTCTAGCCGATTGTGCATATGATGAATAAAGCTGATGTTGTGTTTCAGTGAGTTTACAGTAGTATACAATTTCAGAAACAGGAGGAAGCTCTTTTAAAACATCTTCCTTCATTCTTCTTAATATAAATGGTGTAACTTTTCTTTTAAGATACTCGATATTATGTTTTAAAATATCTGCAGTTGGTCTGACATATTTCTCTGAAAATCTATCATAGCTTGATAAAAATGAAGGCATTAAAAAATCAAAAAGTGACCAAAGCTCATCTAATGAATTTTCAATTGGAGTTCCGGTTAAGATTAATTTATGTGTAGAATGTAAAAGTTTTACAGATTTAGCATTTCTTGTATCTCTATTTTTAATATGCTGAGCTTCATCTAAAATTAGATATGAAAAATTAATTTTTTTATAAAACTCAATATCTTTCTGCATTAAAGTATAAGTAGTTATAACAATATCTTTATTTGATATTGAGGAAATTTCCTTTTTTCTATTTTGCGGATTTCCATCAATTATTTTAACCAAAGAATCCGGAGAAAATTTATTTATCTCCTCTTTCCAGTTATAAAGAAGTGATGTAGGACAAACAACAATAGAAGGTTCAATTTTTTCATTTTGAGACTGTATTATAGCACAAATAGCCTGAATTGTTTTACCAAGGCCCATATCATCTGCTAAAATACCATTAAGGTACATTCTTCTTAATTTCTCTAAATAAGCCACACCTTCCACTTGATAAGATCTAAGGATAGCATTTATAGCTTTTGGAATTGGTGTTGGTTTCAAATAATTTGAAGAAAGCAACTCCTCTCTAACTTTTAAAAGTTCATTAGATATTTTAAATTCTATTGGAATATCTTTAAAAAGAGAATCTTCAATATTTACAAGACTCCAAAATGGTTTATCCTCTTCAACATCGTTTAATTTTTTTATTCCTATCTCATCAAAAATCTGAACAACTTTTTTGAGCTTTTCCAAATCAAGAACTAAAATTTTTGAAAATCTGGATAAATTTTGTTCACTTTTTCTTAAGTTGGAAAGTTCTATGAAAGCTCTGCCCATCGACGAACAATCCCATAGAAGATCTAAATTTATTCCTTTTAACTCACCTTCTACTTTTAATTTTACTTTATAATGACCGGGTTTTTTAGAAACATCCAAACTTAAATTAAAAGCAGTTTTATCATAAATAAATTGATCAAGTAAATTTTGAGGACATTCAAAATTTATAAAATTTTGATGTTTAGGAATAATTTCAGTCATGAATTCAACAATCTTTTTTTCAGACTTTGAAATATATGTTCCTGTTTCGTGATTAAATAAAAAATCTGCAAAAAGATCATTTATAATCATTTTTTCTTTAACAAGATCTCTTGCTAAAACGCCATCTTCAGTAACAAAATTTACGATTGAATCATAACATTGATTTGTATTTGATGATTTTACTTCAATGCCATCATATATAAAAAATATGCCGGCCTCTAGTTCACCATCCAAATAAGAAAGAGAACATCTGGCTTTTAAATCGGAAACGAATGGAAGTGTAACAAATTTTTCTATAGATTCAATAGACGAAACTTCAGCAAATCTTTTTAATTCCGGAAGAGAATTTTCTACAAAAGTCCCAAATAAAGGTTCGGGTACAGTCATATCCCTTATAGAAATTAAGCTTTTAATATGCTCTCTTTTAATATGTTTTGGAAATTTATAAAAAACTCCTTCATGAATAAGCGATGGATTTGAACTTTCAAAAATATTTGCATCGGTAATATTTATACTATTTTGATCTATAATAAAAGTTGGGAAAAGCAAAACTTTTGAAGATGGAGGATCAAGATATTTTATTTCAAATTTAATAATAGCTGAAGAAAAAGAATAGTGGAGCGGCGTTTCAAGATTTGATGCAAAAACATGTGGAAGAGTTGGCAGATCTTCGGATAGATCTACATAAGATCTGGAAGGATTATTTTTTACTTCCATTTCATGAATTTTTGTTAAAAGATCACCAAAAGTTTCTATTTCCATTTTTGCAATTTTTAAAGATCTTTCATTATTTAAATTTTCTGTAAATCTTGCATTTGCAATTAAAATTTTTAAAATTTCTTTTTCAAGATTTGAAAAATCTTCAAATTTAAAAAAGTAATTTTTAGAATTAATATTTATTTTTTCTTCGTATCTGATAGCATCAAAAAAGTTTTTGACATTTAAAATATTTAATGGTTTAGATCTAGATGGGATTCTAAGAGCTAAAGAAAATTCCACAAACTTTTGTTTTTCTTCAATCGATTTTGCGTTATATATCAATGCGATCTGAGCTTTTGTAACTTTATATCCCTCTTCCGGTAAAAAGAATGGTGATTGTGCTAAAATTTCTGAAGAATTTATATATTCGGAGGTAATCTGTTTTTTATAGGATAGATCCTTTTTAACTTCTTCTTTTGATTTTGCAGCTTTAATAGTTTTTAAAAGTGTTGAATCTATACCTTTTAAATCTTTTTCCTTTGAAAATTCAATTAATATTGCATCTATATTTTCTTCCAGATAAAAAATAAGTGCTGCAATGTGTTGACAGTCATATCTATGAGTACAGTCGCAGTTTGAATGTATAGTTTCTGATTCAAACCTATCGATTTCAATTTCACTTTCATATGCATTTTCAAAATTTCCACTTACTTGAGCTGAGAATCTAATAATATCTTCGTCAAGTTTTAAAATTTTTGCTGTTTTTATTTTTTTTTGATCATGAAGATCTTTTCCCTGCTGTAAAAGATTGGAAGAAAAGTCCTGTTTTAACTTTCTAAAGTTTAACATTTTTTACCACTTTCAAATTTTTAGATGCACCTTTTTCATTTTTACCCTTTTTTTTAATCGTAATCAATAAAAAAATTTTTATTAATTTAAAAAAATTTATAAATAAAGGGTTTTTTTAAAAAAAAGATATTTAATATTAATCTTTAAAAGAAATTAAGTTTTCTAAAACAAGGTATAAAAAATCATTTTGATGAAATTTTTTTTTAATATCTTCCCTATTATTTTTATAAATTTCTTCTAATTTTTTTGTTTCCACAGAATTAGGATCAGCAAAAAAAATAGGCAAGGTCATATGTTCTATGCAAAAAGAATAATCTATAAAATCTTTATTTTTAAATTCTAATATTTTTGTAATATTACTATGAACCTCATCACAATCTTCTAAACAAAAAGGTAAAAAAAACTCAGATACTTCAATATTTTGATGATCAATTAAGCTATCATTTTTTTGATTTAATGAATCTTTTATATAATAAGACCAAGCATTGTTTCTTCCATATCCCAAAAGCATACCTATCAATCCTTGATGCTTTTTTAATGTATCTGTTAATAAATTTTTACCTTTTATACATTCATTTAAAAGATCTTCAGCAATAATGGGTTTATTCAAAACTCTTTCAAAATCTATTATATTCAAATTTATTATATCTATAAAATTTTTCTTATTAATAAAAATTATCAATTCAGTTTCTTCATTGAATGGATTTTTCTCTTTTAAAAAACAATAATTATTATTAAAAAATTTTGAATATTTTTTTATTGAATTAAAGCCATCTTTAATAAATTTGTTTTGCGGATTAAAAGTTTGATAATAAGAATTTGCGATTTTATATAATGGTTTAATTTTATTTTTATTTAATAATTTAAAATTATAAATACTGTACATACCCATTGGCTTATCACCAAATAAAACATATCCAAAATTTTCATAAAATAGATAATTAAAAAATAAAGTCAGATTCTTTTTTTCTTGAATAGAAAGTTTATTATAAAAATCATCAAAATGTTTTGTTTGATTTTTTAATAAATAAACTTTCTGAAAAGCAAATAAAAAAAATAATAATGTTATAAAAAATATAAAATTTATTTTTTTTAATCTGACCATCTTTTTCCACAATTTTTACAATATATTCTAAATGGTGAATTTTTAGTTTTACAGTATTTACAGGCCCAATTCCAAATAATCTCCTTATTTTTTACAATTTTGGAAAAGAAAAGTCCGGACTCATCTTGTTTAATTGATTTAATCTGAAAAATGTTGTTATCAATTTCCACAAAAATTTTATTATCTTCAAAAAATATTTGAGATTGATCGATATATGTTTTTTCGATCTCTGTTAAATTTGAATTTTTCGAGTACAAATTACTCATAAAAAAATGCATGAATAAAATAACAAATAAAAAATAAATCATTTTCATAAAACATTCCTTTTGATTGAAAATTTGCAAGAAATTATCAAAATTATGGTAAGTTGTAAACTATTTTTTAATTAGAAGATTTTGCGACCGGAACTTTTTTTTATGTTTTTTTACAAAAAGTCTTGGAGATAAAAAAGTTTCTTTTTGATTAATATTTGAAATATTTAAAAATTTATTAAAAAAAGGTCTAACTATAGTTGAATGGCTGACCATTACAAAAATTGTTGATTTATCTAAATTGTCAAAGAGTTTTTGAAGAAGAGAAAGCTCTAAAAAGCTATCCAAGGAAGCTGTAGGTTCATCTAATATTACAATTTTAGGTTGATTATATAAAATTCTAAAGAAATTTATTCTCTGGACTTCACCAATAGATAGAATCCCTTCCCATTTTTTATTTGCATACAATTCATTATATAAATGGTTTAGGTCAAGAATGTTCATTAAATGTTTTAATTTATCTAAATCTATTTCTTCTAAAGGATTTGGATAGACAAAAGCATCAATTAAATTTCCGAAAGGAAGATATGGTTTTTGTGGAATGAACATGGTTGAGTTATGGTTAGATATTTTAATTTCTCCCTCAAAATTTGACCATAATCCTGCAAGAGTTCTTAGGAAAGTAGTTTTTCCTTTTCCACTTTTTCCATATATTAAAAGTCTGTCCCCTTCATCTATTTTAAGATTAATATTTTCTATCATTTTAGTGTTATCTTCAGAAAAAATGGTAACATTTTTACATTCAATATAATTTTTATTAGTAAAAATTATTGAATTTTTATTTTCTATTTTTTCTTTTAAAATATTAAAAAACTCGTAAACCCTATCTTTGGTAGCTTGAAGATGTGCTATATCCTGAAAAATTTCAGAAAAGCGTGTTATTGAAGTGGAAACAATTGTAAAGGCATTATTTATCTGCATAAGAACACCAACAGTAATTAATTTGGAAAAAAACATTGGGCTTGCAGCTATAAAAGGAACAATGGTTTCTATACTCCAATGGGCTTTTTGAGCAATATTTAAATAAGACTTATATTTTAGAAGGTTATAAAAATTTGAAGAGATATTTATAAAGCTTTTCTTTAATAATTTCAGCTCAAATTTTTCACCTTTTAAGAAGGCAATTTCTTCGACAGTGTATCTAATTCTAGCTAAAGAAAATCTAAAATTAGCTTCTACCTTTTCGTATTCGAAATTTAATTTTATAAGGGGTTTTCCAACTTTTACAATAATAAAATTAACTAAAATGCCATATAACATGGCTATCCATAGTAGGTAACCCGGCAAATTGATAGTTTTATCATTTATCAAAAAACGAAAATTTTTTGATAAATTGAATAGAAGAGGAATGAAAATTATAAAGGTAAAAAGTTCTTTTAGAAGCTGAGCGAAAACTGTAATGCTCATGGTAGTAAAATATTCTAAATCTTGAGAAAACCTTTGATCGGGGTTATCTACCATTTTTTTTTGCAGGAGGTGATAATATTTATTATTATTAAAAAAAAGGTCAAAAAACTTTGAAGTTAAAAACTTTCTCCATTTAAAACTTAAAAAAGAAATTAAAAATTGTACTATAGTATAAACGCTTACTAAGCAGCCGGCATAAGCAGCAAAGATTAAAAGATGTTTAGAAATGGTAGAAAAATCTCCATTTTCAAGTGAGTTAAAAAAGTTTAAGTTCCATTTATTTATCAAAATTAAAAGAAGAACTTCAATAATAGAAAAAAGCAAAATGGAGAGTAACGATAAATAAACTAATTTTTTATTTTTTGATTTAAAGAACATTATTAAAAGACAAAAATATTCTTTAATATTTTTAAAAACTTTCATATTAAAATTTTTATTTTAAAAAATAAAAGACGGATGAAATAGAATAAATCATCAATATACATTTTTAATTAACGGCACCCACCATTTAAAAAAATAATTTTGTTTTTTAATAAAATACAGCTAAGTATTTTTATTTAATATCAATTGTATTGATTTGTTGAGAATCTTCAAGAACTTTTTAATGTTTCTTGAATTTTAAATGTAAAACTTTTAGGATTAAATGCAAAAATTCTTTCGTTTTTAAACGAGAGATGAGAGCATAAACGTTTATAGTTTTCAAATTACCGTAGGAACTACGGAAAGGGTTATCTTTAAACTAAGTACTTGTTTTTATGCGGGTGTAGCTCAGTGGTAGAGCATCACGTTGCCAACGTGAGGGTCGTGAGTTCGAGCCTCATCACCCGCTTTCATAAAAAGGAATCTAAAGTGATTGAAAAAATTAAAACTCAAGTTAATATCCAAAAAAGACCAAATTGTCTTATTGAAGTTGATATTAAAGTAAGCAAAGATCTAATTCATGAAGCAGAAATTGCTGCAATAAAAGAAGTTAAAAAAGAAATTTCTATTTCAGGTTTTAGAAAAGGCAAAGCTCCTGATGAATTAATTAAAAAAAATTATTCGGACCGGATAAAGCACTGCAGCGAAAAAAAACTTGCGGATCTTTCATTTATTGAGGCACATAAAGAGCATAAACTTCCTTCTATAAGTGCGGGATCAAAAATAGTATTTAAACTTAAAAGCTTAAATGAAAATGAAGCCGAGTTGTTTTATACATATGAAACTGAGCCTGAAGTACCTAAGGTAGATCCTGCTCAATTTCAGCTTAAAAAATTAAAAAAGCATCCTGTTACTGAAAAAGAAGTAGATGAAGCTATAAAGCAGGCTAGATTTTTTTTTGCTAAATATGAAAGTGTAGAAAGACCAATTTTAGAAAACGACTATATAATTATTGATTTAGATTCTATAAAAGACGGGAAAGATACAAGAGTCTTTTCTGATACAAGATTTGAAGTATCTAAAACCGGCGTGTCAAAATGGATGCTAAATCTTGTTTTGGGTGCAAAACATGGGGATGTTTTGGAAGGAATTTCTCAGCCTGATGAAGATGCATCTGAAGAAGACAAGAAAAATTTTGAAAAGAGAGAGGTAAAGGTAACAATTAAAACTGTTGAAGAAGTAACACTTCCTGAACCAGATGATGAATTTGCAAAAAAGCTTGGTTCTCAAACAGTTGAAGAAATGAAAAAATCAATTAAATCTTTGCTTGAAAAGCAAGCGGAAGATGCTTTTGAAAAAGACAAAAGAACACTGGTTGATGAATTTTTATTAAAAGAATATGATTTTGATATACCGCCCACATTACTACATTCTGAAGTTGCATCAAGAAAAGATTCATTTATACAGGATCCTAGAAACAAGCTTTATTTTGAAAAAATGAGTGACAAAGAAAAAAATAATTTTGAAAAAGAAATAGAAAAGCATGCAAAAAATGCTATAAAAATATTTTTTATTTCCAGAAAAATAATAGATGATTTTGAAATTAAAATATCAAATAATGAAATTAAAAATGAAGCGGTTGATATTATTTATAAAAGGTCTAAAAAGATTGTTGATCCAAATAGTATTCCTAAAGAGACATTTGCACTTGCTCTTTCAAAACTTGTTCTTTTGAAAGCTCAAGACTATATACTTCAACATTGCACAAAAAGTTGATAGATATAATACTAAAATTATAAATTAGTAATAGAGGTAAGTATGAAAAAAAAAGATTTTGAAATTGTGAACTCATTAACTCCATATGTAATTGAAGATACCGGCCGTGGTGAAAGATCTATGGACATATATTCCAGATTATTAAAAGACAGGGTTATATTTTTAGGAACAGAAATAAATGACCAGGTAGCAAATGTTGTTGTTGCGCAGCTTTTATTTTTAAAAATGGAAGATCCAAAAAAAGATATAAGTTTATATATTAACTCACCAGGCGG
>MGLU01000093.1 GCA_001796155.1 Chlamydiae bacterium RIFCSPHIGHO2_12_FULL_27_8
TATAAAATTACCAGATGTTTTTGACATGTTACAAAAAATGTATATTATTAGCTAATAATTTATAAGAAAATTGGAATCAATTTTGTGAATGAAAAAGCAAAAAAATTTGACATAATAAATTGTAAATTCTGTGAAGAATCATTAGGCAAATTAATGAGATCTCCTGACATAGATTTATTCTACAATCACTTGAGCGAACGATCTTGCAAATTATCCTGTCAAAATGGTCATATTGGACTAATACATTTACAAAATGAAAACTTTGAAATTCAGTTCCAACTTGGTGCTAGAGCTCTTATTGATGGTTATTATGCTGAGAGTGTCTTTAACTTTACAAAAGCTCTTGAGAGATTCTATGAATTTTGCATAAAAATATTTTTATTAGAAGATAAATTACCTAATGATTTTGAAGCAGCATGGGACCTTGTAAGAAACCAATCTGAAAGGCAATTAGGAGCTTTTATTTTTTTATATCTGAAATGTTTCAATGAATCTACAGAAATTTTGAAGGATTTTAAAATCAATCGTAAAAATGGCCAGGAGTTTAGAAATAAAGTAATTCATAAGGGTTACTTGCCTTCAAAAAAAGAAGCAACTTCATATGGAGAATTTATTTTTAATAATATTATTAAAATAATTACAAAACTCAAACAAAAATATAATGCCAAAATTTTTCAAATTGGAATTATTGATCAAGTAAAATTAAAAGATAATAATAAGGATATTTCGGATGTCAGCAATTTGTGGATTGGAACAGTCCTTTCATTAGCTAGAGAAGATATAGATAGGATTAATTTTGAAGATGAATTAAAAAAATTGGGGGAAAAAAGAAATTCATAATCTATTTATTTGTAGTTAGCTTTATTGAACTTTTTTTAATCACTGTCCCAAAATTGTCCCATTTTGAGTTTTTTTTATTATTTGATTATTTTTAATTTTGACTTAAGTGACTTAAAGATAACTTGCTCGGAACTGGACTCGAACCAGCACGGGCGTTTCCGCCCAAGGGATTTTAAGTCCCTTGTGTCTACCTATTTCACCATCCGAGCAAAAGTGAAAACTAAAGTTAAGATTTTATACAAAAGAAGAATTATTTTAAATTTAATTATTCTTCTTTTTTTTCTTCTATCTCTTTCTTTTCCTCTAAAACTTCTTCTTTTACAATTTCACTTGAAATTGTTTCTTCGATTTTTTCTTGAGTTTTATAGTGATTTAGTTTTTCTTTAATAAGATTTGGAGGAGGCGGAAAAAGTTTTCTTAAAATTGAAGTAGATACTTCTGTTTCATTATTTAAATTTTCTTGTTTTGGTTTAGGTTTTTCCAAAATTTTTTGAGTATCTTCTATTTTTTGAGTATCTTCAGTTTTATGAGGATGTTTTTTCTGATGTTTTTTCTTTTTGTTATGCTGAATATTATTTTCATTTTCTATTTTACCTCCGGCTATTTTTATAGAAGTATCTAAAGTAGCATTTTTCAATACCATTTTTGTTTCTTTAAGTTCAAATACTTCATAATCAGAAACCGGTACTAAAAAAGTTTTAGGTCTTTCTAGAGATCTATAAAAAACTGCACTTGCAAAAGTAACTACTTCAATTGCATCAACAAAATATTCTTCAGAGGCAACTTTTGAATTTCTGATGCAGAGTTTTGCACCGTCTTTTGGGGTAATAACTGTTTCTATTATTGGTTCTCTTGTAAAATTCATTTTTTTCCATTTGTTTAAATTTATTGTTTTGATTTCATATATTTTATTAAGTCGATCAAACGGCAGGAATATCCCATTTCATTGTCATACCAAGCGACAATTTTATAAAATTTATCATTTAGTGCTATACCTGCATTTTTATCAAATACAGATGAAAATGTTGATGAAATAAAATCCGACGAGAC
This sequence comes from Chlamydiae bacterium RIFCSPHIGHO2_12_FULL_27_8, assembly GCA_001796155.1. GTDB lineage: Bacteria > Chlamydiota > Chlamydiia > Chlamydiales > SM23-39 > O2-12-FULL-27-8. Next base: position 1,891 of record MGLU01000093.1, read on the forward strand.
AAGTTCTTCTTCAGTATATCCTAAAATATTTTTCATTTTAGTTTCTGATGCAGTTTTCATAGCTTTCGCTATTTCATCGTAATTGGTTGATTTTGATAATTTAACCGTTAGATCTACTACAGAAACATCTGTAGTCGGCACTCTAAATGCCATTCCCGTGAGTTTTCCTTTTATTTCAGGAATACATAGGGCAACAGCTTTTGCAGCTCCTGTTGAAGCCGGAATAATGTTGGACATTGCTGATCTGCCACCTCGAAAATCTTTTTTTGATGGGCCATCAACAACAGGCTGAGATGCAGTAACTGCATGAATTGTAGTCATAAGTGCTTCTTCAATTCCGAAATTATCCAGTAAAACTTTTGTAATTGGAGCTAAACAATTTGTTGTGCATGATGCATTTGAAACAATTTTATCTGTTTTAGGATTATATTTTTCATGATTTACACCTAAAACAAATGTTGGAATATCACCTTTTGCCGGAGCTGAAATAACTACTGATTTAGCTCCCGCATGAAGATGCTTTTGAGCATCTTCTTTATTTGTAAATTTACCGGTAGATTCAATTACGAAATCTACATTTAAATCTTTATGAGGAAGTTTTAAAGGGTCTTTTTCTTCAGTAATTAAAATTTCCTGATTATCTATTATTAACTTATTATTAGAGATTTTAATATCTCTATCAAAAGTTTTATGAACAGAATCATACTTTAAAAGATATGCTAAATTTTCAATTGGACACAAATCATTTATTGCAACAATTTGAATATCCTTTCTTGAAAAAGCATATCTTAAAGCAAGTCTTCCAATTCTTCCAAATCCGTTAATCGCTACTCTTATCACTATTACCTCCATTATATTATTACAATAATTCTTATAATAATTAACTTAAAAATGGTTGTAAAGCAAAAGAATTTAAGACCTGTTTATTGAAGAAACTCCAAATAACAGTTCTGAGCTGCGTCTCCTACTCTATTATTCAATTTAATGATTCTTGTATATCCGCCATTTCTAGACTCAAATCTAGTTTTTAGAGTAGAAAATAACTTTTGAATAGTTTTTCTATCAGTATTATATGACGATGTATCTCCGGCTTTAACCTCTTTTCTTTCTTTTGAAGAAAGCGGGTTATATCTAATCATAAGAGTAGAAATAGCTTTTCTTCTTGCATGAAGAGAATCTTCTTTAGCAATAGTTATAATTTTATCAGCATGTCTTTTTAATTCTTTAGCTTTTGTTGTTGTTGTTACTATTTTTTCATTTTCAATTAAGCTTTTGAGCATATTAGCAATCAAACATCTTCTATGAGAAGAGGTTCTTCCTATTTTAAAAGTTTTTTTTGCATGTCTCATTATTCAATTTCCTTCTTTTTTTCTTCTTCATATTTTTCAATTAAAGATTTAATGTTATCTCTTGTAATGCCATATTTAGAAAGGTCCATACCTAGGCTTAAACCCATTTCAGAAAGTTTTTGTTTAATTTCCGTTAAAGATTTTTTACCAAAATTTCTAAATCTTAACATATCCATTTCAGGCATTATTACAAGTTCACCTATAGTATCAATATTTGCTCCTGCAAGACAGTTTGTCGATCTTACAGATAGTTCAATTTCACTAATTTTTAATGCTAGTTTAGATAGAAGATCATCTCTATCTTTATTTTCTTCTTCTTCTTTTTCTTCAAAAGTTAAACTATGTGTTTTTAACGATTCAAAAATAGAAAAATGCTGCTGACCTACTTGAGTAGCAAATGTCAGTGCTTCCTGAGGAGAAATTCTACCATCAGTAGCAATTTCAATAATCAGTTTATCAAAATCCGTATGCTGTCCAACCCTTGTATTTTCTACATAGTAGTTTACAACAGATACCGGAGAAAATTTGGAATCAATTACAATCTCGTCCATAACTTTATCAAAAGCATGTCTTTCAGACGGGACATATCCTCTTCCAATAGCAATTCTTAAATCTATTCTTCTAACCATAGGAATAGTTGCAGTAAAAATATGAAGATCAGGATTAACCATTTCAAAATGTGACGGGCCTAAAATATCTTTAAGAGTTACTTTATAGCTTCCACCTGCTTTTTGAATATCATCACCTGTGATTTCTAAAGTTTTAGAAATCATTTTAATTCCTTTTGGATTTTTTTGATCTTCAAGAGGAAGATATCTAAGTAATGAACCTTTTAAATTTAAAATTATATGAGTCATATCCTCAATAATTCCTTCAATAGCAGTATATTCATGAGATACACCTTCAATTCTGATTGAAACAATTGCAGGAGCTTCCATAGATGTTAGCATAATTCTTCTAAGTGCATTTCCTAAAGTATGTCCAAAACCTTTTTCAAACGGTTCTGCAACAAATTTTGCAATATTTGGATTTTTATCATCTTGTTCTTTGGTAATTTTTTCCGGAAGTTGAAACTCACCATAAATTACTGACATATCTTTATTCTCCTTATTTATATCGGGCTATTATACTCTTCTTCTTTTTCTTGGTCTACACCCATTGTGCGGCACAGGGGTTTTGTCTTTTATAATTGAAATAGTCAGCCCGGCAGACTGCAAACCTCTAACAGCTGACTCTCTGCCGGCTCCGGGGCCTCTTAAATTCACTTCACATTCTCTCATACCTAGGTTCGCGGCATCCTTTCCGGCAGCTTGTGCAACTACTGTTCCGGCAAATGCGGAAGATTTTTTTGAACCTGTAAACTTGCATTTTCCGGCACTTGACCAGGAAATAACATTTCCTGCAGGATCTGTAATTGTTACAATTGTGTTGTTAAATGTCGATTTTACATGAGCAATACCCATAGGTACCGATCTATTCATCTTTTTCTTTTTAACTACTTTTTTAACCTGATTCGGTTGTTGTTGTTGTTGTTGCTTAGCCAATCTATTTACTCCTTAATTTATCCTTTTGGTGCTATTTTCTTATTAGCTACAGTTTTTTTCTTTCCTTTTCTGGTTCTAGCATTTGATCTAGTTCTTTGACCTCTAACAGGAAGACCCAGTTTATGTCTTAACCCTCTATAGCTATGTATTGAAATTAATCTTTTAATATTATTTTGTATCTGTCTTCTTAAATCACCTTCTAAAGTGTATTCCTTTTGAAGAAGAGCATTAATTTTTGAAATATCTTCTTCAGTTAATTCAGAAGCTTTCATATTTGGGTTTAAATTTAATTTTTTAATTATTTCTTTTGATCTGTGTATTCCAATTCCATATAAATATGTCATACTAATTTCTAATCGTTTATTAGCCGGAATATCAATTCCAATTATTCTTGGCATAAATTATCTACCTCTTATTTTAACTTTTTTCATAAATCCTTCATATCTTTGCGTAAGAAGATGTGATTCAACTTGCTTTGCTGTATCTAAAATAACTCCAACTAATATCAGCAGCGATGTTCCGCCGAAAAAGTGCGCGATTCTAGCATCTACTCCAAGTAATTTACTTACAATAGTTGGAAAAATAGCTATCAGTGCTAAAAATACACCACCGATTAAAGTAATTTTATTCATTGAGTTTTCTAAATAATCCTGTGTTGGTTTACCCTGTCTTATTCCCGGAATAAACGCCCCGTTTTTTTTCATATCGGAAGCAATTTGTTCGGGATTAAATTGCGATGCAGTCCAAAAGTATGTAAAAAATAATATTAACAATACATACAAAGTAAGATAGACCCAGCTTCCGGGAGATAAGTAGTAAGATACTTTACCAAAAACACTGTTTTTCCCTACTAACTGTCCAATTGTAGCCGGAAACATTAAAAAAGAAGAAGCAAAAATAACCGGTATTACTCCTGCATAATTAATTTTTAAAGGTATATGTGAAGCACAGGCTGAATCTGTTGCTCCTCTTCTTGCATATTGCACCGGTATTTTTCTTTGACCTTGTATTACTAAAATAGTTCCTACAATGATTAAAATAAATACTGATAATAATATTAATAGAGAAATAAATGATAGCTGCCCTGCATCCTGTGCTGAAAGGTTTAATTGTTTTATAATAGATCCGATTGTTCCGGGAAGGGCCGCTAATATACCTGTAGTAATAATAAGACTAATTCCATTTCCAATACCTTTTTCTGTAATTTGCTCACCAATCCACATTAAAAATACAACACCTGTACTCATGGTAACCATAATAGTGATGTAAAATAAAAGAGGTGTGCCATTAAAAGTAATATTTAAAATTTCACTTGCTATTACACCGGGGTGTGACATATTCATATTTAATGCATATTTAGCTATTGCAAATGAATGACCTAAAGCTAAAATCATAGTTGCAAGTCTTGTATATTTGGTAATCTTTCTTTTAGCAGCTTCCGGATTTTCTCTAGTTTCTCTCTGGAATGATGGGATTATAGCAACAAGCAGCTGCATGATTATTGAAGCTGAAATATATGGCATTATTCCAAGAGCCACCATTGTAAGCTGAGCGAAAGCTCCACCTGAAAAAAGATCCATTAACTGGAAAAGATTTTGGGACCCGCCGGTGGCTGCTTTAAAAACTTTTAGTGCAGCTTCCTGGTTAATGCCGGGAACAGGTATAAAGGAACCAATTCTACAAACTAATAGCAAAAGAAGTGTATATACAACCTTTTGTCTTAAATCATTTATAGAAAATATTTTTTTTATCGCATCAATCATATTGCTTTATATTTTAATTTTTTTTCTTCAATTTTAATAATAGCTAATTTTGAAAAATTATTTGCTTCAAAACTAACCTTTTTTTCAATAAGGCCATTTGATAAAATTTTAAGTTTACCTTTAAAATTTTTATTTACATATTTTTTTTCTGAAAGAGTTTGAATGCTTACCGTCTCACCATCATTATATAATTTATTAATTTTATCAAAATTAATTGCAATAACCTTTTCTAAAAATCTTCCTCTAGTAAAACCTTTTGTAGGAAGTTTTTTAAAAAGTCTCATCTGGCCGCCCTCATATCCATAATGAGATTTATATCCTGATCTGGATTTTGCTCCCTTATGGCCTCTTCCACATGTTTTACCTTTTCCGCATCCATTTCCTCTGCCAACTAATTTTTTACTTTTTCTTGCATAATGTGTATTTTTCAATTCTGATAATTTCATATTATTAAACTCCTCTCTCGCTCAATATGTCTTTTTTCATCTTAAGCATTTTTAATGCTTTAAATGTTGCTTTAACTTGGTTGATCGGATTTGAAGAACCCTGACTTTTTGCAACAATATTTTTAATTCCGGCAAGTTCAAAAACAGATCTAATTTTTCCACCTGCTATAACCCCGGTACCTTCACGTGCAGGTTTCATTAAAAGTTTAGCTCCGTCCCAACTAACGAATATTTCATGAGGTATTGTACCATTATCAATATCAAATGTAATAATATTTTTTTTAGCTGCTTCCGAACCTTTTCTTATAGCGTCCGATACTTCATTTGCTTTTGCAAACCCATATCCTACTCTTCCATTTGAATCACCAATTAATATTAGTGCTGAAAATGAAAATTTTCTACCGCCTTTAACAACTTTCGCACATCTATTAATGTAGAGTACTTTCTCTTCAAATTCACTAGTTTGATTATCTTTTGCCATATCTCTTTTACCTTAATTTAAAATTTAAGTCCTGCTTCACGAGCACCCTGTGCAAACTCATGAATAACTCCATGATATTTATATCTGCCTCTATCAAAAACAACATTTTCAATATTGTTGGTTTTAGCCATTGAAGCAATTTTTTCTCCAAGCAGCTTTGCATTTTCTTTAGATTTATTTTTAATATCTTTTTTTGATGATGTACCTGCAGCACAAATTGTCTTATGATTTTCATCATCAATAATTTGTGCAAATAAATGTCTATTTGATTTAAAAATAGTAAGTCTTGGTTTTGATTCACTACCTTTAGTTTTTTTTCTTACTCTAAAAACTCTTCTTTCTCTAGATATTTTTCTTTTTTTTAAATTATTAAACATTTTTTACCTATTTACCTGTTTTAGCAGTTTTACCTGCTTTTTTACGAACATACTCGTCTTTATATCGTATACCTTTGCCTTTGTACGGCTCCGGCGGTCTAATTGCTCTTACTTCAGCTGCAAATTGACCAACTTTCTGTTTGTCAAATCCGCTAATTTCAATTTCAACTGATTTATTTATCTTTACTATAATACCATTTGGTATCTCTATTTGAGTCGGATGTGAATAACCAATCTGCAAATCAACAAAATTTCCTTTTAACTGAGCTCTATAACCAACACCAATCAATTGAAGGTCTTTTTTAAAACCCTCTGAAAGACCATTAATCATATTTTTAATTAATGCCCAATAAAGTCCATGGTCTGCTCTGTCCAGTTTTGCATTTTTATCAACTACAACTAATATTTCATTATCAGAGTGTTCAATTTTCAATCCCGGTTTAACTTTTAAATCCAAAGATCCTTTTGAAGATTTTACATTTATCAAATCTTCTTTTACAAGCTTTACTTCTATTCCTTTCGGCAGCACTATCGGCTGTTTACCTAGTCTTGACATTCTTATACCCCTTTACCATATGTAACACAGAACTTCACCACCAACTTTTTCTCTTCTAGCTGACGCATCATCTAGAATACCTTTTGAGGTTGATAGTATTGCTATACCTATTCCATTTAAAACAACAGGAATGCTTTCAAGAGTTTTGTAAATTCTTTTTCCCGGTTTTGATATTCTTTTTAAAGTTTTAATTATTGGATTGCGTTTTGAATATTTTAAAAAAATTCTCATTTTTCTTTTATCTTGATTCACAATAAAATTTTCAATAAATCCTTTTTCTTTCATAATTTCAGCAATTTTAATTTTTACTTTGCTGACATATATATCTACATATTTATGTTGTGATTTCTGAGCATTTCTAACTTTTGTTAAAAATTCTGCAATCGGATCATTAAATGACATGTTTGTTTCTACTCCATTAACTTTGTTTAAAAGGAAATCCAAAACCTTGCAGAAGTTCAATACACTCCTCATCGGTTTTAGCTGTTGTTACTAATGTAATATTCATCCCTTGAGTTCTTTTTACTTCGTCCAAATTGATTTCAGGGAAAACCTGCTGATCATCTATTCCAAGGGAATATGATCCCCTACCATCACATTTAGGTTTAAAACCTCTAAAATCTTTTATTCTTGGGGTAACAATATTACAAAATCTATCCAAAAAATCATACATTCTTGTTTTTCTTAGTGTAACTTTAAGTCCAACAACTTGATCTTCTCTCAATTTAAAATTTGATACAGCATTTTTAGATTTTGTCATTACAGGTTTTTGTCCTGCAATTAATGATAGTTCTTTAAGATGCTGCTGAATAAATGCTTTATCTTTCACAGCTTCATTTAATCCCATGCTAATTACAATTTTCTTTAATATCGGAAGTTCAAACTCATTTTTATTTTTATACTTATTTTTTAATGCCGGTTTGATTTCATTTAAATACTTAGCTTTAAGTCTTGACATTTCCTACCTATTTAACTTTTTTAATTTCTCTAAAAACTACTTCTTTTCCATTTTTTAAATAAAAAAGCTTCTTTTTATCTTTTTGTACTTTTACTTTTAATTTAATTTTTTCTGCATCATCTCCTACAAGGACAACATTTGAAATATGTATAGGTCTTTCAATATTCACAATATTTGATTTTTGTACTTGAGATCCGCTTTTTAAATGTTTTTTTCTAACATTTATTCCATTTATAATTACTCTATCTTCAGATCTAGAAAGTATTTCGCCTACTTTACCTTTATCATTCCCTGCGATAATTTTAACTTTATCGCCTTTTTTTAGCCACTTACTCATTATATTACCTCTGGTGCTAATGAACATATTTTAATAAAACCGCATTCTCTAACTTCTCCTGCTACAGATCCAAAAATTCTCGTGCCTTTTGGTTCATTTTTATCACCAATTATTACACAGCTGTTGTCATAAAATTTCAATTTAGATCCATCTTTTCTACTTATTTTAGCTTTTGTTCTTACAATTACTGCTTTAACTTTTTCGCCTTTTTTTACAGAACCTTTCGGATCAGCATCTTTTACTGCACAAACAATAATGTCACCAATTTGAGCATATCTTCTTTTTGATCCGCCAAGAACTCTAAAACATCTTACCCTTTTAGCTCCTGTATTATCTGCAACCAGCAATTCTGTTTCTTCTTGAATCATCTTTTTACCTTTTTTTATGAAGCTTTAACTATTCTAAATCTTTTTAATTTTGATAAAGGTCTAGTTTCCATAATCTGAACTTTCTGACCAATTTTTGCACTATTGTTTTCATCATGTGCATAAACTTTTTTCCATTTTTCTATTACTTTACCATATTTTGGATGTCTTAATTTTCTAACAACTTTTACCACTACAGTATTTTGCATTTTGTCGGAAACAACTATTCCATCTAAAATTTTTCTTGTATTTCTTTCCATATCTAACCTTGTTTATTATTTTCTGTTAAAATTGTAAGTATTCTTGCCTTCTCTTTTTTTAATGCTTTCAGCATATGAGGTTTTTCTATTTTTCTAGAAAGTTTAAGCTCATTTTTTAAAGCATAGAGTTCTTTTTCGATTTCATTTATTCTTTCATTTAATCTTTCTGATTTTTCTTGTCTTATTTCTTGTAATTTTAACATATTTATACCCTTTCAACTCTTTCAACAAATCTTGTTTTTATAGGCAATTTTGCAGCTGCCAGTCTTAATGCTTTTTTTGCTTCTTCTTTTGAAACATTGGCAACTTCTATAAGAACTCTGCCAGGTCTCACTACAGCTACCCAAGCATAAGGAGCTCCCTTACCTTTTCCCATTCTTGTTTCAGCAGGTTTTTTTGTAATCGGTTTATCCGGAAAAATTCTAATCCAAACTTGACCTTTTCTTGCAAATGTTCTTGATATTGTAACACGGCAAGCTTCGATCTGCTGAGATGTTACCCAACCTCTATCTAATGCCTGCATTCCAAAATCGCCAAAATCAACAAACTGTGCACCTTTTGTTAAACCTTTACACTGTCCCTTTTGATGTTTTCTATGCTTCGTTCTAGCCGGAAGTAATGCCATTTTTAGCTCCTTATTTTATTCTTCGCCTTTATTAATCCAGATTTTTACACCAATACTTCCATATGTAGTATGCGCTGTATTAGCAGCGTAATCTATATCCGCTCTTAAAGTATGTAGTGGTACTCTTCCCTCTTTATACCATTCTGTTCTTGCAATTTCTGCTCCGCCGATTCTTCCTGAAAGCTGAACTTTTATGCCATGAGCTCCGGCATCCATTGTAGTTTGGATTGCTTTTTTCATTGCTCTTCTAAAAGGTATTCTTCTTTCAATCTGTTTTGCAATTCCTTCACTAACTAACCTAGCATCCAAATCCGGTCTTTTAATTTCATCAATTTCAATCCAGATATCTTTACCGGTTAATTTTTTTAAATCATTTTTTAACGTATCAATTTCTGATCCCTTTTTACCTATAACAAGCCCCGGTCTTGCAGTATGAATTGTAACTTCAACTTTTCCACTTGTTCTTTTAATAATAATTTTAGATGTTCCGACACATGCAGGTTGTTTTAATAAAAACTCTCTAATAATTCTATCTTCCTCTAATAAATCTCCAAACTCTTGCTTATTAGCATACCAATTTGAATCCCATTTTTTTCTTGTAACTAATCTAAATCCTATTGGTGATCCTTTCTGTCCCATTTACTTCTCCTCTTTCTTTTCACTATTAGCAACAACTATAGTAAAATGACTTGTTCTTTTTAAAACCGGAGCCGATCCACCCTTATTTTTTGGTTTAGCTCTTTTCAAAGTTGGTCCGCCATCTACTCTTATCTCATTAATTTTTAAATTCTCAACCCTTGCATCTAATTGGGTTTGTGCATTAGCAACAGCACTATTTAAAGTTTTTTTAAGTAGTCTTGCACCTTTTAAATTTGAGTTTTCAAGTTGAAAAATTGCGTCTTCAACTGACATTCCTCTAATTAAATCCGCAGCTCTTCTAGCTTTATATGGACTAATTCTTACGAATTTTGTTTTTGCAACAGCTTTTTGCATTTTAACTTACCCTATGTTGTTGTTGTTGTTGTTGTTGTTGTTGTAGTTGCTTTTTTAAGTGGATGTCCTTTAAAAGTTCTTGTCGGAGAAAATTCACCTAATCTATGTCCGATCATATTTTCTGTAATCAAAACCGGAATAAATTTTCTTCCATTATGAACTTCAAATGATACACCAACCATTTCAGGAATAATCATAGATCTTCTAGAATATGTTTTTATCGGTTTTTTATTTTTTTCATTTGTAGCTCTAATTATTTTGTCCATTAGAAAATGATCAACAAATGGTCCTTTTTTTAATGATCTTGCCATAATATTACCTTCTATCTACCTTTTCTTTTTTTCAAAATCATTTTATTGACTTTATTCTTTACAGTT
>MGLU01000094.1:0-4939 GCA_001796155.1 Chlamydiae bacterium RIFCSPHIGHO2_12_FULL_27_8
AAAATTCTTTAATTTTTTTAAAGTTTAAAGGAGATTTTAATGCTATAAAATATATGTCGTCTATATTCAGTTCTTTTTTTAAATTGTCATATTCTTTTTCAAGTAAATTATTTTGAAATGTATTTTTATTAGATTCAATTGCCGATGCTGTAATAATTAAAGATTTTAATTTTGATTTGTAATTAGAAAGAATTTCTTGATGCCAAAAAAATGAAAGAAGAAAAATTATTAGAGCTGTTCCGGAAATCATGATAGGCAATAAAAAACTGATCAGCCTTGTTCTAATTTTCATTAAAATGCCTGTTTTTAATGTTTAAGGCATATTTATTTAATAGGGAGACGGCAATTGAAGGACACTCTGAAATTATTGTTAATAGATTAGTTCTGTTGATTGAAAGCAAAAGAGTTTCGTCATTTGCAATCGCAAAGTAAGATCTTGGCTGCTCATTAAATATAGATTCATCACCAAAAAACTCATTGGTTTTCAATGTTTTTATTAAACTTTTGCTGTTATTCAATATCTGAATAGATCCGTTTGCAATAAAATACATTTTATTAGCTATCTGTAACCGGTCAAATACTTTTTCATTTTTTTCATAAATATCCTGATTCATTTTTTCGCCTATGGCGATTAACAGATCTAAATCAAGATCAGAAAACAGTTCAATATTTTTTAAAAAAAATGCTTTTTCAATTAAACTTAATTCTTTCATTGTTCCAACAACTCATATGCATATTGATGAAATGACTCATCACTTGTTTTAATTTGTTCTCTTAAAGACTGTTTCCAGTCAGGTATTCTCATTTTAGCTTTTAGATGAACCGCTATAATTTTATCAAAAAACAGCTGAGATTTTTCTAGTTTATCTAAAAGGTCTTTTAAACTTAAATTTGAATCGATATGTTTTACAACTTCATCAATTTTATACTGAAGAGGAATATCGTCAATTAAATAATTAAATTTATTAAATATAGATCTATCAATACTTTTTTCTAAAGTTTCTATTGCATGGGCATGAGATTTTGCATTTTTTGAATGCAGAGCTTTTACAATTAAATCTGTATCTTCTATCAGGCTTGCCGTTCCAAGGATATGGATAATAAAATCCATAATAGATTGATATCCTGTGTGCAGTGCATTAGTTAAAAGTGATAGGTCATACAGAGGATGTTGTTTTTGTATTGTATTAGCAAAATAAAAGAAAAACTGGGCTTTTTCTATTTCTATTTTAACTATGTCAGACACATTGTTTTTTAGCTGTGCATGAGAAAGTTTTGAAAGGATTTTTCCGGCTAAAATTCTAGATCTTTCATTTAATGATCTGTCTTTTAAAATACTTATTAAAATAGGAACATTTTTTAAACCCATATTCAAAATTATTGATTCCAAAAATCTTTTTTCATTTGGTCTAAAATGGATAGACAGTTTTAATAGATCTACAACAGTTGTTGAATCATTTATATTTCCTATAGCTTTTAAACAATTTAGTCTAATGTTGTTATCAGAAGTGTTTTTTATTTCTTCTATTAAAATAGGAGCAAATCTTGAATCTGTTTTGTCTGTAATTTTAGAAAGTGCATATGCGGCATGTTTTTTTACAATTAAATTCTTATTAGAAAGATAACTTAAAGCTAGTTCTGTAGCTTCATTTGTATCATCTAATGATAAAATATTTAATCCGGTACATATTTCTTCTATTTTATTGTAATTAAATAAAAGTTTTGTTTCTTTGCCTGCTATAGTTCTGTAAAGCGAAGCTTTTGAAAGATTTTTATTTGCTTTAGAATGTTTTAAGGTAATTATAGAAGAGGCTCTTTTGATAAGGTCTTTATGATCCAAATCATCTAATACTTTTTCGGGATGTAAAAGGCCTTGTTTTGCTAAATAATAGTGACATTTTTTTGTTAATAATTCTTCAGTTGAATTTTTTAAAATGCCATCAATTTTTTCGATAACTAAGGGGTCATTAGAAAAAATGCTTTCCTCAAAAATGTCTAAAGCTTTTTCTTTAGTGGACTCTAAAAATTTATCAAAATAATATATAACTTCATTCAAAATAGTTTTACTATTGAAATTCAAAAGTGTTTGAAATGCTAAAAGTTTTGTATTTTCATTATCGGAATTTAAAAATTTAAATAGAGCTGTTATTGTTGTTTTTTGATCTCTTTTTGTAAGTTTATAAAGCCAATATTTAATATCTCTTTCAAATCTAACCTTGTTTTCCTTTAAAGTTTTAAAAATTGCTTTAGGATAAAGGTATTTTACAACTAAAGAAAAAGAAATGAAAAGTATTGAAAATATGAGACCTAGTATTTTATGTTCACTTTTTAATAAAAGTAAAAAGAATGCTGATAAAAGCATTCCTATAGGTTCAAAAAAAGAATCATTAATAATTCTCAAGATACCCTTTAATTTTTTCGGGGAAGCTGTAATCAATAAATTAAAATTATTATCTTCAATAGTATAAAGAATGCATTCTATTGCAAAAATACCTAGAATTGCTATAGCTAGAGTCTCATAGATCATCCATTGGCTGTAGAGCCCCATAAAGTATATGGGAGGAAGAAGGATTAAATTTGAAAGGCCTACTCTTGAAATTAGCCTTCTATAAAAAAACATTCCAATAATAATATTTGCTGCGGAGATAATAGCTTTACATCTGGCTAAAAATTCAGTAATTGAATAAGAAAGTATTTCCGGATTAGCTATAAATGTTTTTTCTAAATAGTCCAAATAGCCATATTCTGTGAAGGTTCTTAAAAGTTTAACTATCAAACTTACTGCAATTACATAAATTGTAAAGGGTGATTTGTAAAATTCTGCAAACATTGCTGCAAAAGTTCTTTTAGAGCCGCTGAAAAAATCATCAGCTACATCGTCTTCCATTGCAGGTACTTTTTTAAAAATATTTCTTGCATCGATAATTGATTGAATTAGGCAAAGAACTACTACAAAAAACAAAAAAGCGGGACCTAGCCTTTCATATGCGAAATTGATCAAAGTTCCGGAAATTATAAATCCAAAAAAATATGCAGCATTGTATATTCCATAAATTCTTTTAGCATCTTGAAGGTCATGATATTGGTCAACAAACATCCAAAAACAGGCAAGAAGAGCGGATCCAAATGAATAAGAGAATATTTGAACAAAATACCAGAACCATTTTGGAAGGGTAGTGAAAAATGTCAAAGCTATGGAAGAGTATACTATAGCTGCGACAAACATTGTCGTAAGCATAATTTTATATGGAGAAAAATATTTTAAGAAATAAACGTATAAGCAGGAAACAGCGATTAAGCAAAGAGAGGTAATGATATACATAACAGGCAGAGCATTTGCACCAATATTTTCTGTAAAAAGACCAATGGAAAGCGTTTCGGCTATGGAACTACCCATAGCCCAAATTGTTGCTAGTCTAATAAATTTAAAAACATTTTTCTCCTCGCCGGGAAAAATGCCTATAATTTTTCTTATAAATGTCTGCAACTCTTTATTCCTTAATATGTGAAATTTAATAAATATTTTATCTTCTTTTAATTTTATTTCCATTATCTTTATTAAAAAAATGAAAAAAAAGTATAAAAAAATTAAATTAAAATTTTATCATATGTTTTTTCAAAATTTGTTATATTGATTTTTAAATTTTTTTTTAAGGCAAATATGGATATTCAAAATTTGGTAATTATTGGATCGGGTCCTGCGGGATATTCAGCTGCTATATACGCGGCACGGGCAAATTTGGCTCCTATCGTTTTTGAGGGTTTTTTGAAAGGGCTTTTAGGGGGACAGTTAATGACAACTACGGATGTTGAAAATTTTCCGGGTTTTCCGGAAGGGATTTTAGGACCTGTGCTTATGGAAAATATGAGAAAGCAGGCAATAAAATTTGGATCAATTTGTCTAGCCGAAGATGTAAATGAGGTAGATTTTTCAAAAAGACCTTTTAAAATTATCGGTAGTAAATCAACTTTTTTGACACATGCTGTTATATTAGCTACCGGAGCAGAGGCTAAAAAATTAAATATCAAAGGATCAAATGAAGGTGAGTTTTGGCAGAGGGGGGTTACTGCATGTGCAATATGCGATGGGGCTGCACCCATTTTTAGAAGCAAAGATCTTTTTGTTATTGGAGGAGGGGATTCTGCGGTAGAAGAAGCTGTTTTTTTAACAAAATATGCAAAAAAAGTTTTTATAGTACATAGAAGAGATGTTTTGAAAGCATCAAAAATAATGGCTGAAAGGGCATTTAAAAATTCAAAAATTGAAATTTTATGGAATAGTGAGGTTATTGAAATACTTGGAACGGATTTTGTTGAAGAAGTTTTAATTAAAAATAATAAAACAAATACAATTGAGTCTAGAAAAGCAGGGGGAGTGTTTTTTGCAATAGGTCATTCTCCGAACACAGAATTTTTAAAAAACCGGCTTCAATTAAAAAACGGTTATATTGTAGTTGAAAAGGGAACTTCAAAAACTCATATTAAAGGAGTTTTTGCAGCCGGAGATGTTCAGGATCCGATTTATAGACAAGCAATAACAGCTGCCGGGTCCGGCTGCATGGCTGCTTTAGATGCGGAAAAATATTTAAGTGAGATGGGTTATACAATTTAATGCTAAAATTTTTATATATTGCAGTTTTTTTATTTTCTTCTATTTTCTCTTTAGAAAGCCAGCCTTGGTTTGGCGATGTATATGAATTTCATTTTGTTTCAAAATACTCATTTTTCAGATATAGAAATGTAAATGGTGCTATTTTACAATTTGACAACCCATCGAATTGCAATTTAGTATATTTTGATCTTTCATTTGCTCCATCATTAAATTGGTCAATAGATTCTGATTTAGAATTTATATCTACACCAAGACAAGATTTTGGTTTTAGGTCAGTTGCCTTTCAGGCAAGGTATCTTCTAAAAGATGATATAATTGGAGATCCAT
>MGLU01000094.1:4947-5192 GCA_001796155.1 Chlamydiae bacterium RIFCSPHIGHO2_12_FULL_27_8
AGTTTGGGTGGTAATTTTAGGGTTATGTCAAATGAAAGTTTAAGAGACGTTACAAATCTCTATCATTCAGACGTTGATTTTGAGTTTAACCTAGCTTTGGGAAAAGAGTTTGCAAGAAGAGATAATTTAAGATTTAGATTTTGGGCATATACAGCTTTTGGGGTGGGTACTTCCGGATCTCCTTGGTTTAGATTAAGGGCAGCCTTGGAAGGCAATAGCAGGGAAGAAACCAAATGGGCTCTATT
>MGLU01000094.1:5212-6587 GCA_001796155.1 Chlamydiae bacterium RIFCSPHIGHO2_12_FULL_27_8
TTGGAAATAAAACTCTAATAGATCTTTATGATTTTGACGGGTATGGAAGAATAAAGGAAAGAAATTTGGATTTAGGATTTAGATATGGGTATAGATTAGGGGTGTTTGGAACCTTAAGTTTTGAGTATTCCAGAAGAATTTTAGCTAAAAGATGCCCGGAAAACGTAAATTTAGCTGCAGTGACTTATATGCTGCCATTTTCTTTTTAAGAGTTTCCAATATATTTAAATTTATTTTTATTAATGACGGTGTAATACTCCATGCTTTAGCTTTTGTCTTTACCCAAATTTTCAAAAAATTTTAATAGGCTACCGCGAAAGCTATGGCATATTCTTTTGAGTGGCTCAAACTGATTTCAATATTTGATATATCAAATTCTTTTAAAATTTCAGCTTTAATATTTGCTAAAGGCTTGCCTTTTTTATTATTCAAAATCTCAATATCATGAAATGAAAGTTTCCCAAAGCCGTTTCCAAAAGCTTTTACTATTGCTTCTTTAGCTGCAAATCTTGCAGCAAGATGGGGGAGTGGATCTTTATGTCTATTAGAATATTCAATTTCTATTTTAGTAAAAATTTTGTTTATAAAATCATCACCTTTTCTATCAATGGCTTCTTTTATGCGTTTGATTTCAATAATATCTGTTCCTACACCTTTAATATTCAAGTTCATTTACCAATCCGTCATATTCTCCATCTATGGCATTACAAAAAATCATTCTGCCGGAAGATGTATGTTTTACTGATAATACATGTACTTCAATTATATCCCCAATAAAATCGCCGCCGCCGTTTACAACAACCATGGTTCCGTCATCCAAATATCCAACGCCTTGGCGAGGTTCTTTGCCATATCTTTGTATTTTTATTTTTAAATGTTCTCCTGCTTCCATCAAAGGTTTTAAAGCATTTGAAAGAGAATTTAAATTTATAATTTTTAATCCGTCAAATCCTATAGATTCAATTTTAGAAATGTCAGATGTCAGTATATTTGCATCTAAAAGACGTGCTAGTCTTATAATTTTACCTGTCAAATCTTTAATTTCAGAAAAATCAGTATCATTATATCTAAGGTCTAATGATGATATTTCATCTAATTTTTTCAAAGTATCAATTGATACTCTTGCTTTTGATTTTGTATTTTCATCTCCTAGTTCCGCTTGAGCATAGAGTTCTTTAATTAAAAATCTAGGAATGATTATATGGTTATCAAAAATTCCGGTTGAAGCCAGATCAATAATTCTAGTGTCTTGTAGAATTGAAAAATCGATTATAATATCTTTCTTTTTTTGAGAGGTAGCTGAAAATTTCACAAATGGAAGGCTAATGTAAAGTTCATCAGAGGATCTCAGCGTCATTAAAGTTCCAAGGTAAAG
>MGLU01000094.1:6616-9910 GCA_001796155.1 Chlamydiae bacterium RIFCSPHIGHO2_12_FULL_27_8
TTTCAGTAAATTGAGGTAATAATAAAAAAGTCCCCTGACTGATGTTTAAAACGGCATTTAAAATTAAAACTAAGGCCTGACCCATTAAATATCCTATAAACAGACCTACCATTGCAATATTAAATGACCTTAAGTTAAATTTTTTGAAAAGCATATCAAAACCAAATAAAAGAAGTGAAAATGAAAGACCTAATGTTAATCCTAAAAATATATTTATGGTTACATCGCCAATTGTTGTTCCAACCATATATAAGGTTATGAAAAATGTACTTATTATAAAGAAAAAAACCCTAACAAATATTATTGCTATATTCATTATCTCTCCAATTAAATTTTTTTATAATTAATTATTAACCAGAATATAAAATATTATTAAATTTTTTGTCGATGATATAAATTTCTATTAAAAATATTTTTAAAAATTTTAGATTAAATTAAACCTTTAAAGTTTTATAAAAATGGATTAGAATACTTATATTATGACAGCATATATAATTTGGAATCCTAAAAAGGATATTTTTTCTTTCTTTGATTTTCATATAGCATGGTATTCCATATTTTTTTTACTGGGATTTTTAACCGGTTATATTATTTTTTTAAATCTTTTAAAAAGATATTTTTTAGAGAAAGAAAATTTTGATATAAAAAAAAGATCAGTGTTTATAGCAGATAAATTAACACAGTATGTAGTAATTGCAACAATAATTGGAGCTAGACTAGGACATATTTTTTTATATGAAAGCCCAAAGCTTTATTTAAAAAATCCTATAGTTATTTTAAAAGTTTGGGAAGGGGGGTTAGCATCTCACGGCGGAGCAATAGCAATCATGTTTGCTATATATCTTCTTTCTAAGAAAATTAGAAAAGTTACTAATATTTCATTTTTAAAATTATTAGATTTTATAGCTGTTCCAACAGCTTTGGCCGGAGCTTTTATTAGGATCGGGAATTTTTTTAATCAGGAAGTTTTAGGTAAAATAACAGATCATCCCTTTGGAATAATATTTTTATCACCTTTAGACAATAGTTCTATAGCTCCAAGACACCCGGTTATGCTATATGAGAGTTTTTCTTATCTTTTAACATTTTTTATTCTGTTTTACTTAAGTTATAAAAAGTTCTTTTTATTAAAAGAGGGAAAATTAATCGGTTTATTTTTTATTTTTATTTTCTCTTCTAGATTTATTTTAGAGTTTTTTAAACTAAATCAGTCCTTTTTAATTAATGATTTTTCATATCTTTTAATGGGTCAGATATTAAGCATTCCATTTATATTAATTGGATTTATGTTGTTATACATCGATAAAATTAAAAGCTTTTTCTTGAAAACCAAAAGAAATTAACTTATCATTTTGATTTAAACTGTAGGAGTTTTATGAATATAATACATGTTGCAGGAAGATTAGGTGCAGATCCGGAGGTAAGATTTACTTCAAACGGACAAAAAGTAACTACACTTAGAATGGCTGTGAATTCAAGAAAATCAGGTAAAGATGAAACTATCTGGTACAGAATTACAATCTGGGGTGAAAATTTTGACAAGATGATTGCTTATTTTAAAAAAGGAAGTGCTCTAATGGTTGTAGGAGAGCTTCAAAAACCGGAGATTTTTACTGACAAGTCAGGACAATCTCAAATTTCTATGGGAATAGTTGCAAGCAATCTTATGTTTTCTCCATTTGGAAAAGGCGAGAGTTCGGAAAATAAATCTCCATCTCAAGCTAAAACACAAGTAAAAGAAGATGTTGAAGGATTTGCTTCCGGAGAAGCTAAAGAAGAGATAGAAGATTTTCAGGATGATGAAATACCATTTTAATTAAGGATTTTATGAAAATTAAAGCTGTAAAAAATATTAATGAGTGTAAAGAAGTTGATTTTTTAGTTTTACCTTTTATTGAAGAAAAGGAAAAGGCTGTAGCGCTTTTTGATAATACAAAATTTAAAAAAGAGTATTCCATAGTAATATCTTCAAAAGATTTTATTGGGAAAGAAAAGGAAATTTCACTTGTATACACAAATTCAAAAAAATATAGAAGAATTTTACTTTTAGGTCTTGGAAAATCAGATCAGATAAATGAAGAGAAAATTTCTAATGTATATTCATTTTTAATGACTTTTTTAAAAAATAAAAAAGCTAAAAAAGTTGGTATATTTATTCCAAAAGAATTAAATATTTCTCAAGATGATCTTGTTTTTAAAATTACAGAGACTTTATATCTATCTAATTACAGCTTTAATAAATTTAAACACTGTTTAAAAAAAGTAGAGTCTACACCAATACAGGAAAGTTTTTTGATTGGAATTGATTCAAAAGAAAATTCAATTATTAACAAAGCTATAAAAATTTCTGAAGGTGTATGTTTAACAAGGGATCTTGTTAATAATAATGCTGATGATGAAACCCCTGAAACTTTAGCTAACATTTCAAAAGCACTTGAAAATATTTCAAATGATATAAAAGTTACTGTTTTTGATAAAAAAGCTATTGAAAAGGAAAAGATGGGACTTTTGCTGGCTGTAAACAAAGGTTCTGATAAAGAACCTAGATTTATCATCATTGAATATAAAGGCGACAAGTCAAATACCGATTCTACAGCAATTGTAGGCAAAGGTATTACTTATGATACCGGAGGGCTTAGTTTAAAACCTTCTACAAGTATGGATACAATGAAAAGCGATATGGCAGGTGCTAGTGCTGTTATTGGTATTATTCATGTAATAGCAAGTTTAAAACTAAAAATTAATGTATTTGGTGTAATAGCCTCAACTGAGAACTCTATTGGACCATCTAGCTATAAACCTGGGGATGTTTATATTTCTATGAGTAAAAAAAGTGTTGAAGTTAAAAATACAGATGCAGAAGGCAGGTTAATTTTAGCAGATGCACTAACTTATGTTGCAGAAAAAATTAAACCTAAAAGAGTTATAGATCTGGCTACTTTAACAGGTGCGATTGTTGTTGCTTTAGGAGAAGATATTTCTGCTGTTTATTCTACTTCAGATCAATTAGCAGAAATGCTTCTCAGCTCTGCTCAAAAAGTTGGAGATCATCTTTGGAGAATGCCTCTTTTTAAAAACTATAAAAAGCATCTTGAATCAGACATTGCAGATTTAAAAAATATTGGAAATGGAAGAGAAGCCGGATCTATAACTGCGGCATTATTTTTGCAAGAGTTTATCGATGAAAAAACAGATTGGGCTCATTTAGATATAGCAGGGCCTGCATTTATTGCAAAAGCTTCAGATATTAGTCCTACACATGCGACAGGATATGGAGTAAGGTTATTAGCAAAT
>MGLU01000094.1:9931-10628 GCA_001796155.1 Chlamydiae bacterium RIFCSPHIGHO2_12_FULL_27_8
AATGAGTGATCAATTTATTAGTTTTGAAATTTCAAAAAAACATAAAGACAAGACGATATTAATCTTTTTAAAAGAAAAGCTGAATTTATCAAATAAGGAAATTAAGTATTTATTGGATAAAGGTATTTTGAAACTTAATGGAAAAATTGAAAGGTTTTCTTCTGTAAAATTAAAAGTACACGATGAGTTAAAACTTTTATCCAAGTATCAAAAATACTTAAAAAAAGAAGAAAGTTTTAAAATTCATGTTATCTATGAAGATGAACATATTTTAGCAATAGACAAACCAATTAATTTTGTATGCACGGATGAAAATATTCATAGATTCTTTCCAAAGGAACATACACTTATTCATAGGCTTGATAAAGATACATCCGGAGTTTTATTAATTGCTAAAAATTTTGAAGCAAAAGAGAAAATAATACCTCTTTTTTTAGAGAAAAAAATAGAAAAAGAATATCTTGCTATAGTTGATGGGGAAGTTTCATTTAATGAGAAAAAAATAGAAAATTTCTTAATAAAAGACAAAATTATTGATGGTCAGACCATTTACACTCAGGGAAATAACGGAAAATATGCTCTTTCATATTTTTATAAATTAGCTTCAAAAAAAGATTTTTCTCTAATTTTAGCAAATCCTATAACCGGAAGAACTCATCAATTACGTGTACATTTAAAAAAACTAAATCATCCTATA
>MGLU01000094.1:10637-11656 GCA_001796155.1 Chlamydiae bacterium RIFCSPHIGHO2_12_FULL_27_8
TTTTTGTATTCCAAAAAATTTAAATTTCAGGGATTTGTAGAAAGATTAATGCTTCATTCATATAAGTTGTCTTTTTTTAATCCATTCACTGAAGAAGATCTTATAATAAAGTCGGAAATACCAATTCTTTTTACAAAATACTTTGATGATATACAATCATTAGTTTAAACAAGTAGGATATTTTGAAAGTTTTAATTGTAAAAACCTCTTCTTTAGGAGATATTATACAATCTTTAAATACTGCTAAATATTTAAAAAATAAATTTAAGGATATTGAAATTCATTGGGTTATAGAAAAAGAATATTTTCCATTAATTTCTACATATCCATACATTGATGGTGCAATTATTTTCGATATGAAATTTTATAAAAAAAATTTCTTAAGTTATTCTGCATGGAAGCAATTTTTTATATTTTTAAAAAATTTAAGAAAAAATAGATATGATTTATTATTTGATATGCAGGGAAATATTAAATCTTCAATTGTAAATTTTTTTGCAATTTCCCAAAAAAAAATTGGGTTTGGATATAACTCTGTTAGAGAATGGCCGAATATTTTTTCTACAAATTTTCATATTAATATTGAAACAAATATTAATATGGGACTTCAGTACACGTCACTGATTAAAAATTATTTTCAAGATAAAAATTATTTTGATTCAAAAAAGGTATTATTAAAAATTTCTGATATTGAAATTTTAAAAATTTCACAAATTTTAGAACATAAAAATCTACAAACTACTTTTAAAATGATGATTTGTCCTCATTCTATTTGGGAAAATAAGAAGATGGATATAAAAGCTCTTATATCTTTTTTAAATTTAATAAAAAAAAGTTTTGATTTTTCTTTTTTGATAATTTATGGAAATGAAAATGAAAAAATATTTTCTGATAAAATATATGAGAATTTTAAAAACTCTAGTTTAGTGATTGAAAAGTTAAACATTCCTTCTTGGCAGAATTTAATGAATAGAGTGGATCTTGTTTTTTCTATGGATTCTGCTGCACTTCATTTATGC
>MGLU01000095.1:0-6742 GCA_001796155.1 Chlamydiae bacterium RIFCSPHIGHO2_12_FULL_27_8
AGCGGAACAGAAATATGTTTTCTGGTCTACGAGTTATCATAAGAAGAAGCAGGATGCTTGTCATTTTAATGACGAGTAGTTCACGTAATTGACCCTGTTTACAATCATGATTATGCCAAAAACACCCATGAATAAAAATAACTGCTTTATATTTCGGAAAAACAATATCAGGACAGCCGGGTAATTTTTTGTTATGAATTCTATATCTCAGGCCTTTAGCAAATAATGCTTTTCTAATATTTACTTCGGGCTGAGTATTCTTATTTTTTACAGCTGCCATAACCCTACTTCGGGTTTTTTTATCAAATTTATCAGCCATCTTTCAGTTTTTAAATCTTATTTGTAAATTAAGCTTAATATATCTTTTCCTATTCCGTTCATAAATTTTGCCAAATTTATGTCGAGTTGTACTTGGTGTTTCAAATTTGGTGTTCATAAAAAGAAATTTTTTAAACTTATCTCGATCATAGACATGATAACACGCTAATTCGCCGTTTTCTTTAACTATAATATAACCTCCATGTGTTTCATAAGCTCCATCCCAAGTTTTAGAAGGTTGCATACCAAAAGCAACCGCTAAAAGAAATTCTTGCACTTTATATTCATAAAAGTGCTTATGGCTCCCCATCTTAATTGGATCTACTTTTTCAACATAGGAAGTTACGTCTTGAATAGTTGACTGATGTCCTAAATAATATGCTTTTAACATTTCGGCGACAATTTCAGGCATATGCGATTCTATTAGCGTTAAATTTTGACGAAATGTTATTTCCGGAATCTGAACAAATTTCAAATCTTCCTCTTCTGTAAGAATTTGATTTAATCCGATCTTTGACTTATCTTTATTCTGCCCTCTTTTACTTACTATTTCAAACTCAAAATTAGTGGCTCCTGAAGCATTAAGCAATGTCGACATTCCTCCGATTTTGGATTTAATACTAAATCCTCTAATCGGTTGTGTTCTTGTAAAAGGGTCTTCGATTTTTACCCAAATATCAGCTTTTGATGAAGAGGAAGATCTAATTTTATTACAATGCAACTCTGACATTATTTCTTTGGCATCAGAGATTTTAAAAGCTCCTTTTGAAGCAGGCCCGTCTTTAATTTTTTTGAGAATATTAGATAATTTTCCGCCAATTTGAAAAATTGGAATTTCCGCTATAACTTTCATATCAGATTTTATAACAATTTTATCTTGTTCGTCCATAATTTCATAAATAAGTTCTCTTGAATTTTCATTCCGTATAATGCTTAAAACTTTTAAGAACGATTTGGGAATTAATGCAAGTGTCTCATCTGCAGAATATAGAATTTTATCCGATAATATTTTGAGAAAAGCATAAAATTCACTCCATTCCCCTTTATTGGCACTCAATTGCATAATTATTTCTCTTACTTTCATTAATTACATTCAGAATTGCCTCAGTAGTCATTCTTATTGGATCTACGGCAACACTATTACCTAATTGTTTAAGAGCCTGAGCTTCTGAAACGGGAAAGAAAAAATCATCAGGAAAACCCATCATTAATTTTGCTTCATTTGAAGTAATACGATGAATTTTACCATTTACTAAATATGTATCCCAATTTCTTCTATCATGCAGCCCGGAACCGCGTCCTCCAACTCGCAAAGTATACCCTATTTCCTTTGCACATTCACCTTGAAATATTTCTTTCATAGTAATTTTTAGTGGAATAGGAGCAGGAAATTCAAAAGAATTAATATTTAAATCTTTCCTAAAACCTATTATATATATACGTGGTCTATGAGTAGGAAGACCATAATCCGAGGCTTTCATGATTTTATAAAAAATTGAATAGTGTAATTCATTTTCTAAAATATTTCGTATTACTTCAAATGTTTTGCCGTTATCATGGTTTAGAAGATGCCGAACGTTTTCTAAAAAAATCGTTTTAGGTTGTTTTTCTCTTATTATTTTAGCAATTTCAAAAAAAAGAGTGCCTCTTATTTCTGAAAAACCTTTTTTAAACCCCGCTTGACTAAATGGCTGACAAGGAAATCCTGCACATAAAATATCAACATCTTCAGGAATACTTTTTTGATTTTCTTCTAAAGTAATGTCCCCTCTAAACAAATCATTTTGAAAAATATTAGGTGAATTTTTTTTAAAATTATATTCATAAGTTTTTCGTGCATTTTCATCCCACTCACTTGCATATACACATTCTCCGCCTAATTGATGAAATGCAATGTGAAATCCACCTATACCTGCAAAAAGATCAATAAATGTAAAAGATTCATTTTGCTCATTTTTATAAGCCATTGCATCTCCTAAAATTAAGTTAAATATAGCAAAAAACCAAATATATATTTTCATAATACATTATAATTAATTTTTATATTTGTGAAAAATTTATTAAAAGACAAACTATTCATCTAATGTATCCTGTTTTTGGGGTCCATTATAGCGTCATGTCATTTGTTCAAAGAGTACTTAATTTTTAAGATTTTTAACACTTTTTCATTTAAATAATTTATATTTATTTCGTTATTCAAGTAAGCATTTTTTAAAATGTTAAAAGCATTTGGAATCCGGTATTTTAAAATATCATCTAAACAATCATCTCTATGATCAGCAAATAGTAAAATATCATTGCCTGCCAGATGAGCTAAAAGAATAATTTTTTCAAATGGAAAGTTGTTTTTTAAAGCTTGCATGTTAAGTGCATCTGTAATTATTATTCCTTTAAAAAAAAGTTCGTTTCTTAATATATCAATAGTTTTTTTTGATAGAGTTGCAGGAAGATCGTCTATATTTTTTAGTAAAATATGTGAGCTCATTATAAATTTAATATTATTTTCAATTAATTTTTTATAAACAAAGAGATCATTTTCTAAAATTTCTTCATATGTTTTGTGAGATATGGGAAGATTAAAATGCGGATCAATATTTGTTTCCCCTATTCCCGGATAATGTTTTAAGCAAGTAAAAACATTTTGTTTTTTATGAGCATTTACAAAATTTAAAGCTTTTTCAAAAACAATATTTTTATTATCTCCGAATGATCTTTCATAGATATAATCGTTTTTCTTACCAATATCTACAACAGGAGCTAAATTTAAATGAATATTTAAATTTTTAAGATTTATTGCAATTTCTTCTGCTATATAAAAAAGATCTTTATTTTCAAAATTTTTTAAAATATAATTTTTAGGAAAAATTTTTTCGTTTTTTATTCTCATTGCAGTGCCCCATTCGGCATCTGCAGCAATGAACATTGGAAGGGTAGATATTTTATTGAGTTTTGCAAGCGTTTGATTAAGACTTAATGCATCAGCACTGCAAATAATAAAATTTGATATTTTATAGTTTTTGATTAAATGAATTATATCATTTTTATGATGATCTTCTCTTAAAGTAGAGATTGGAACCATGAAAAGAATACCTATTTTTTCATCCAAAGACATATTTTTCAAAATATTTTCTTCAAAATTTGAAAATAAAAAAAAAGGAAGAAAAAAATAAAATATTAATTTCATTAATGTTTTAAAATTTTAATATCTATTTCATTTTTAGAGGCATTGATAAAAATTTCTCCACCTATGGGAAAAGTTATTTTAGGATCACTATGGCCAAAATCCAGCTCAGATAAAACTAAAATATTTTCAAGTTCTTTTTTTGATTTTATTATTTTTTTAATTTTAGAAAGATTCATTTTTGAAGCTTTTTGAAATCTGCCTATAATAACAGCTTTTATATTTCTTAAAATATTTTGATGAAGTAACGATTGAAGATTTCTATCAAACTCAACATCACAATATTTTTTTGCCATAGAATCATCTTCAATAAAAAGAATAGAATCTTCTATATTTGGAATAAAATTTGTACCCTGCAAAAGATTAAAAGTGCATAAATTTCCACCTATAATTGTTCCTTTTGCGTTACCTTTTTCTATAATTTTAATACCTGAATTTTTTATCAGTTTTCTATTGTCTTGATTAATTTTCCATTTATCGTCGCTCCAAAATTCGCTTGGATAAATATTATAAGACTCTTCGCTTATTAAACATTTTTTAAAATAATTTAAAGTGTATTCAAAATGAAGCTTTTGAGCAAAGCTTGTAAAATTTGGAGAAGAATAAGTTACTAAACCTGTTTTTGCAAAGATTGCATTGCTCAAAATAGTAATATCAGAAAAACCCATAAAAATTTTTGGATTTTGTTTTATGATATCAAAATCTATGTAATTTAATAGCTGATTAGCAGAGTATCCTCCGCCAAAAGCCATAACTGCACTTACATTTTTATCTAAAAAAGCATCATGAAGATCTTGTATTCTTGAAGAAATTGAAGAAGAATAAAAATCACCTTTTTCTTCTACATGTTTTGAAAATGATAATTTTAATCCTAGCTCCAAAAATTTCTTTTCAGCTTCTTCTTTTAAAATTTTTGAAAAATTATACATCGATCTTGAAGGAGCAATAATTTTAACTAAATCCCCTTCTTTTAATTTTTTTGGAAAAATTTTATTCATTTTTTTAAATCTTTTTTTAATTTTTTAAAGCATCATAAATTAAGAATTTATATAAATTCAATTTTTTAAGTATTTTAAAATTAATAATTTCTAAAAGATGTTTAAAATTCAGGAAATTAAATTGATTTTTTTATTATTATTATTTTTTGTAAAGATTGTATTTATATATCGAATATTTATAATGAAAATTAAATGAGATTTAATAAAAAGAGGTCTAAAAAATGACAACTGTAATAAATGAAAAAATTCAAAAAAATGATTTAAAAAAAACCGTAATTAAAAGAAGCGGTGAAATAAAAAAGTTTGATATAGAAAAAGTTAAAAAAGTTATTGCCTGGTCAACAGAAGGCCTGCAAATCAATCCTTTAAAACTTGAATCTTCCATAGATATTATTTTTACAGATAAAATTGAGACCAAAAACATACAGGAAAATCTTATTTATCATGCATTGACTTTAACAAGCGTAAAAGAACCTGACTGGAGAATTGTAGCCGGAAGGTTGTTAATGATGAATAAATGGAAAGATACCCAAAGAAAAAGAGGCTACATTTACGGAGATTTGTATAGCCATATCACAAAAATGGTAAATGAAAAAAAATATGATGATAAAATATTAAAAATTTATTCTGAAAAAGAATTGAAAGACTCTTAAAAATGGATAGATAAATCAAGAGACTTGGAATATGACTATGCTGCAACTGTATTATTTGCAGAAAGATATTTAATTGAGGATGAGCTGCCACAAGAAGCATATCTTATTATTTCTCTACTTTTAGCATCAGTTGAGAAAAAAAATGTAAGATTTGAAGTTGCAAAATCATTTTATGATATTTTATCTAAAAGAAAAATTTCACTTGCAACTCCTATACTTTTAAATTTAAGAAGACCCACCGGAAATCTTTCATCATGTTTTATAATTGCAATGGATGATGATATTGATTCTATATTCAATAGTGTATCTCAAGTTGCAAAAATATCTAAAAATGGAGGAGGCGTAGGTGTAAATCTATCAAAAATAAGAGCGAAGGGTTCTTGGGTTGCCAACCATAAAAATGCTTCAGGCGGTGTTGTTCCTTGGGTAAGAATAATAAATGATACGGCAGTAGCTGTAAATCAAATGGGGAAAAGAGCGGGAGCGGTTACTACATCATTAGATATTTGGCATATGGATATAGAAGAGTTTTTGGAACTGCAAACAGAAAATGGAGATCAAAGAAGAAAGGCTTACGATATTTTCCCTCAGGTAGTTATTAATGATCTTTTTATGAAATATATAAAAGAAAATAAAACCTGGTATTTATTTGATCCATATGAAGTGAAAACAAAATTAAATATTGATCTCTCTTCCTTAACTCTTCAAAAATTTGAATATGCATATGAGAAATGCATTGAAGAATTTAATAATAACAATTTAACAATTGTTAAAAAAATTAATGCAAAAGAAATTTTTAAACAGATTATGAAAACGCAGCTTGAAACAGGGATGCCTTACATATTTTTTAAAGATACTGCAAATAGGGATAATCCAAACAGACATGAAGGATATATTCCTGCAGGAAACTTGTGTATGGAATCCTTTTCAAATGTGTCGGCAAATAAAGAAATTCATACATGTAATTTAGTGTCTATAAATCTTGCAAATATAGAAGATGATGAAATCGAAGAAATATCATCTCTTTCAGTTAGAATGCTAGATAATACAATTGATCTGACAAAAACACCGGATGAACAAAGTGCCTATCACAATGATAAATATAGAACTATAGGAATAGGTGCTATGGGACTTGCAGATTATTTGGCAAAAAAAGAGGTGGCATATGAAGCTTCATCACCTTTGGTTGGATATCTTTTTGAAAACATAGCTTATTTTTCAATAAAAGCTTCTATTGAGCTTGCAAAAGAGAGAGGAGCATATAAAGCTTTTAAAAATTCAATGTGGGATGATGGAGATAGAATGAATAAATATATTTTTCAAAGTTTTTCAAAAGAAAGATGGAAAAATTTGAAAAAAGAACTGGAGATATACGGTATAAGAAATTCTCAGCTTTTAGCGATAGCACCGAATACATCTTCTGCTTTAGTACAAGGATGTACTGCATCAGTACTTCCTATTTTTTCAAAATTTTATTTTGATAAAAATGCAAAAGGAGCGGTTCCAATATGTCCGCCTTTTATCAAAGATAGATTTTGGTACTATAAAGAATACAAACACATGGATATAAAAGCTGTGAACACTGTTATAGG
>MGLU01000095.1:6764-11924 GCA_001796155.1 Chlamydiae bacterium RIFCSPHIGHO2_12_FULL_27_8
AAAAAGATGGCTCATCACTTGAGAAAACAGAATGTATTTCTTGTGCAAACTAGGAGAAAAAAAATGAAACCAAAAAAGCTTTTTAATCCCGATGGAAGAGATTCCGTTCAAGATAGAAAAATTATTAATGGGAACACTACAAATATATTCAATTTGAACAATGTAAAGTATTCGTGGGCAAACAAACTTTATAGAGTGATGATGGAAAATTTCTGGATACCTGAAAAGGTAGATTTGACAGGAGATATAAACGATTATAAAAATTTAACAGATGATGAAAGAAGAGCTTTTGATGGAATTTTAAGTTTTTTAATTTTTTTGGATTCAATTCAAACAAATAATGTTCCACATATATCCGATTATATTACTTCTCCTGAAATTAATTTAATTTTAGCAATACAAACATATCAGGAAGCAGTTCATTCCCAATCATATCAGTATATAATTGAAACGATTCTGCCAAAAGAGACTAGAAATTACATTTATGATTTTTGGAGAGATGATGAAGTTTTATTTGAAAGAAACAAATATATAGCAGAGATATTCCAAACATTTTTAGATAATCAAAATGAAAAAAACTTTAAAAAAGCACTAATTGCGAACTATTTATTGGAAGGGCTTTATTTTTATAATGGTTTTAATTTTTTTTATAACTTGGCATCAAGACATAAAATGCATGGAACTGCTGATGTAATTAGATATATCAATAGAGATGAGCTTTTACATGTAGTAATTTTTAAAAGGATCATTCCTGAAGTTATTACAGAAGAAGATATTTCTTGGATACAAGAAATGTTTCACACTGCAGTTAAACAGGAAATTCAGTGGACAAATCATATTATTGGAAACAATGTTCTAGGGATTTCAAAAGAAGCTACGGAAAAATATACAAAATATCTAGCAAATTCCTTATTGGAGAGGATAAATTTAAAACATATTTATCCGGGATATATTGAAAATCCATATATGCATCTTGAAAAAATTGCAGATACTGAAGGTAAGGGTGATGTAAAAGCCAACTTTTTTGAATCTACAGTTACATCATATAATCAATCTTCTGCTATAGAAGGCTGGGATTTTTAAGTTTAAATTAAATATCTTGGGAATTGTCAAAAAATAAGTTCAGGATGGAAATGATCTCCTGTTATATTTATTAAAGAGAATTCTTAATTTTGGGATCACCTTATGGGTGAAATTTAAATTTATGAAATTTCATAGTGGAAATTAGAGACACATCGAGTTCAACTGCTTTTTTTAGAATTAAAAATCGTGGATTTTCTCGCTTTCTGTCATAATACTATACAACATTCATTCAATGATTCGGATTCTCCTGTAGATAAAACAGTATATTGGAATGGCATTGAGATACTGACTGATAAATTAATAATTTGAAAAAGTTTAGTTTTTTCTGTATTATAAATTTCTTCATGTCTAGTAACATGTTTATTTACATCAAACATAAGACTATTGCCAGTCCATACAGAAAATTTAATGAATGCATTTCTAGCTACTCTTATAACTAACATTTTTCCATTATTCAGAGATCCAAGTTCCTTTTGTGTCTCCGCATTTGTTACATATACAGTAGCTGCACTTCCAAGATACATAGCTTGTCTTTGAATAGTTAAAACACAATATGACATATTTTTACTCCTTTATTTTGTAAGTAAATTTTTAATGGAAACAATTTTAATTATTTTTATGTTAAAAAACAATTTTTTTAATCTAAATGTAATAGCAAAGTTATAATGACACCTTTTAAGATCTAACCAAGGTGCACTCGGGATGTTAAGTCTGTGGAGATTGTGTAAAACCGAAAAAGCATGGGTCGCAATAAGCGTAAAGCTTCTAAGGTAACGATCCGAGAAACAGAAACTTGGGAAGTGATGACCGAGGAATCCCATCGGCTTTAGTCGTGTGAGCATCAAATCGTAGTTTTAATGTTTTGTTTTACATCAAAAAAATATTTTTCTAAATATTTGTTAAACATGAACTGAAGTTTTTTAGTATTTTCTCCTGCAAGACCATTTCCAATTATTTTATCATCAATCATTGAGACTGAAAGTATCTGCTTATTACTTGCTGTTAAAAATGCCTCTTCACAATTTTCAATTTCACTAATATTTAATGGTCTAAATTCAATTGGAAAATTACCCTCTGCCAGTTTTAATACAACTTTTCTTGTAATTCCCTTAAGAATATCACTCGAATCTGCAGTAATCAAAGTTTTGTTTTTAAAAAAAAATATATTTGATGTGGTCCCTTCTAATATTTCATTTTTATCATTTATATATAATGCATCATCATAATTTTTAATATATGCCTCTTTAAGAGCAAGAATTGCAGAAGTATAATTTGTAGATTTAACATCCGGAAATATTCTAGAAAGTTTTGTTGTTATTACTTTAATACTATTTGAATCATTATAGTTTGGCAAAGATTTTAATGGATGAAAAAGAATAATCAAAGATGAAATACTTGAAGGTGAAATAAGATCACTTTGAACTAAACCTCCAGTAATTATAAATCTCATGCCGGCATCAATTTGAGGATTTTTCTCTAATAGAAGATGTGCAATATCGTGAATATCATTAATACTTATGGGAAGAATAATTTTCATTTTATGAGCTGAGTTTTGCAAACGTTCTAAATGGTCATTTAAATGAAAAAATTTTCCATTATATAATCTGACATAATCAAAAACAGCATATGCTCTAATTAGCCCTAAATCAAATATATTAATAACTGTTTCTTTTTCATTTACAAGCTTTCCATTAACATAATGTACTACATCCATAAAAAACTCTTAGAATTTTGTTACTTTAAATAGATAAAAAAAAATAAAATTTATCTTTAAGTTTTTTTTAATCTATCAAAAACCATAGCACAAAAGGCATTAATTTAGCTTCTATTTGCTTAGATCTTAAAGAACATGCCTTTTTATAATAGATAGGATTGATTTTATTTATAAAAATCTTCAAGTTATTTTTTTGACAATTCCTTGAGAAGCTTTTTTATCAATAAGCAATTTACAACTCTCTTTAGCTTTTATATGGCAGGCCGGATAACTTTTATCGTTATCTATAACTTTTTTGACTATTGAAGCTTTATTTTCCCCACAGGCCAATATAAAGATATTTTTAGCGTCGTTTATTAAATGATAAGTAAAAGTTATTCTATAGAAATTTTCTTCCTCTTTTTGAGAGGAAACAACCAAATTTTTTGATTTTAAAAGATCAAGTCTATCAGGGAAAAGAGATGCGGTATGACCATCTTTTCCAAGACCTAAAACAATAAAATCAAAAGATGGATTTTCATTTTTAAAAAAACTTTTAATTTCCAATTCATATTCTAAACTTGCATCTTTAGAATCTAAATCCTTATCAATATAGTGAACATTTTTTAGAGAAAGAGGTTTTATCAAGGCTTCATTAATATGATAAGTATTGCTGACTTTAGAACCATCTTCAACCATCCTTTCATCAACAAAAAAAATATGAATTTTATTCCATAAAATTTTTTTTTCTTCCGATAATTTTTTATAAAAAGAAATTGGAGTCTCGCCTCCTGATAAAGCTACTGAAAAAAAACCTTTTTTTTCAATTTCAAAAATAGATTTTTTTGTAAATTCTAAAACTAAAAAGTTATCTCTTTCAAATGTATTTTCAAAAGTTAAAATTTCCATTTAAACATCTCTCCATTTTCTATTATCTTTTTCAATTAGATTTACAGCCTCCTCAGGACCGATTGAACCTGATGGATATTTTTTAATAGAGTTCAGCTTTTTTGAAAATTCAACTATAGGATCCACATTGCTCCACATAGCTTCTATACCCTTTTGAGTAGCAAAAAGTGTTATATCTGATTTCATTGTATCTATTAAAATTCTCTCGTAAGCTAAAGGATACTCAATATTAAAAACTTCCTTATAATCAAACATCATATCAACAAGATATGGAATGTTTTCCATACCGGGATATTTTACATTAAATTTTAATTCAATTTTCTGTTTTGGAAAAATACTGAAAACAATCTGATTTTGTTCTATATCCTTACATTTATGACCAAGAAGTTTTAAAGGAGGAAATTTGAAATGAATTGAAACTTCAGTAAATCTTTTTTTAAGTCTTTTTCCTGCTCTAACATAAAATGGGACATTAGCCCATCTCCAGTTATCTATAAAAAATTTACCCGCAAAAAACGTTGGTGTATTTGAGTTCTTATCAACATTTTTTTCATCTAAATAACTACATACCTTTTTATTATTTAAAAACCCTTCTTCATATTGAGCTAGAACAATAGATTTATCTTCGATAGGCTGTATAGATTTTAAAACTTTCAATCTTTCATTTCTTATAGAATCAGCATCAAAATTTGGAGGAGGCTCCATTGCGATCAATGCAATAAGCTGCATTATATGATTTTGTACAATATCTCCAATAATAGAAGCGGATTCATAAAAAAAACCTCTGTTTTCAATACCGATATCTTCAAAAACCGTAATTTGAATATGATCAATAAAATTTCTATTCCAAAGCGGTTCAAATAGAGCATTTCCAAATCTAAAGAAAAAAACGTTTTGAACGGTTTCTTTTCCTAAGTAATGATCAATTCTATAAATCTGTTTTTCATCAAATGCTTCTAAAAGTTTTAAATTTAACTCATGAGCTGTTTTTTTATTATGTCCAAAAGGCTTTTCAATAACTACTTTTGCATTTTTTCTCTGTCTGCATAGATTTTTATCAGATAAATTATCAACTATTGTAGTAAAAATATTTGGAGGAACAGCAAAATAATAAATCAAATTTATAGATTCATCATCATTAGTTAAATCAGTAATTTTTTTACAAAGCTGCGAATAACTTTTAGGATCTTTTAAATCATTCGAAAGATAGAAAATATTTTCAATGAATTGACTAAAAGTTTTTTGATCTAAAGATTCTTTAATATTTTCAGAAAGCCATTTTTTTATATTTTCTCTATATTCAGAATCGCTCATTTGCGGAAGACCAAAACCTAAAATAGAAAATTCTTTTATAAATCCCTTTTTAAACAATAAATAAATTGTCGGTAAAAGTTTTTTTTGAGCTAAATCTCCTGCACCTCCAAATATTACCATTGTAAATTTTGAGGCTATAAACTGATTCATAGCACTTAAAC
>MGLU01000095.1:11951-12195 GCA_001796155.1 Chlamydiae bacterium RIFCSPHIGHO2_12_FULL_27_8
AGATTACTCCTTAAAATGTTTTATGTCCGCCAAACTTATTTCTAAGCGATGAGAGAATTTTATTTCTAAACATATCCTTTTTTCTAGATGAAAATCTTTCAAAAAGAGATATTGCTAAGACAGGGACTGAAATATTTTGATCAATCGCTTCTTTTACTGCCCATCTGCCCTCTCCGGAATCTTCAACATAACCGCTTATCTTTTCAAAATTATCATCAAAAACATCTTCCAAAAGAGTTAAAAG
>MGLU01000095.1:12343-23609 GCA_001796155.1 Chlamydiae bacterium RIFCSPHIGHO2_12_FULL_27_8
ATACCTCCGGATGTTCCTATATCTAAAAAAGAAATTTTTTTATTTTTTAAAAGATTATAATTTTCAATAGAATTTTTATAATGGGAGTTACCCCCATCAATAATTATATCATCCTCTTTTAAAAATTTTGATAATTCTAAAATTGTTTCATTTGTAATTTTCCCACTTGGCACCATTAACCAAATAATTTTAGATCCATCAAGTTTTTGAGTTAGAACTTTCATGGAATTTGCCGATTCAATGCCGTTTTCTTGAGCTTTTTGCAAAGCTTTATTATCTACATCAAAAACTATTAACTCATGATCGTCTTTCAGCTTTTTGACCATATTAAGGCCCATTTTACCAAGACCAATAAATCCAATTTTCATAAAAACCTTTTAATATAATAAATATTTTTGTCTTACACTTCTAAATTCTTTAACTTTTTCTTCATCGAACTGAATCATCTTCCATGCAGCAAATTTTTCATTTTTCAAAAGTTCTAAAATTTCTTTATTTCCATTTACAAGACAGAACATTCTAATTTTGCTATCTGACTGCTTTGCTAATTTTTCTTTAACTTTATCGGGATATAGAGATTTTAAAAGCCCTATTAGTAAATACTGAACAGCTAAAGGCCTATATTTCAACATGTTTGTGACAATTATTTTGACACCATTGCAGTCTTCGCCTTTATATTGTCCATAAAAAGGTCTAAAATGAAATGGAATAAATTTAACACCCTGAAGTTTTTGACTATTTAAATGTTTCGCAAAATTATCTGCATCAATCCATGGAGCTCCAATAATTTTAAATGGCAAAGTATAGCCTATACCGATATTTACTAGATTTAACTCCCCTAAAATTCCTGTTGAAGGATAAAAAATAGCACTATCTATTTCCGGTATATATGGAGATGTCGGTATCCAATGAAGACCTGTATCTGAAAAACTCATATCTCTTGTCCAGTTTTTCATTTTAATTACTTCCAGATTACACTTAACATTTTCTTCCTTGTTAAAAAAAATTGCAAGTTCTCCAATTGTCATTCCATGACAATAAGGAACATTTATATATCCGACAAAAGATTTATAATTTTTATCGAGCATAGGACCATCTACAATTATTCCATTGATAGGATTTGGTCTATCAAACACTATAACCTTGATATTCTTTTTTGCAGCCTCTTCCATTGCATAATACAGAGTAGCTGCATATGTATAAGATCTGGATCCAATATCCTGAATATCATAAATCAAAACATCTACATCTTTTAACATCTCTTCTGTAGGTCTTCTTGTTTTACCATGAAGAGAAAAAACTTGTAAATTTTTTAATTTATTATTTTTTACTTTTTCTCCGGCTAGATTTGAGCCGGTAATTCCATGTTCAGGAGAAAATAATTTTATAACTTGATAATCCTTTTCATTTTCTAAAAAAACATCTATTGTCGGCTTTAAATATTTGTTTACGCTTGTATGATTAATTATTAAGGCTATCTTTTTATTTTTTAAAGATTCACTTCTATTTTCACTAAAAAAAACATCTACACCAAGATCAATAGCAGGCTTTGAAAATACATTTGTAAATAAAAATAAAAATAAAAATAAAATAATTCTAGGCATATTACCTCTTTTTAGAGATTATAATTTTAATTATTTTAATCCAATGAATTTAATGATCAGTTTCAATGAAAAATAATACTTTTAAATCAAAAAAAAATTAAATTTTCATATTGTGATAAACAGCATCAACATCATCAATATTTTCTAAAAATTCTATAAGCTTAATATTTGAATCTGCATCTTCATCTGAAATTTCCAAAAGACTTTTGGGAATCATC
Organism: Chlamydiae bacterium RIFCSPHIGHO2_12_FULL_27_8; assembly: GCA_001796155.1. Lineage (GTDB taxonomy): Bacteria > Chlamydiota > Chlamydiia > Chlamydiales > SM23-39 > O2-12-FULL-27-8. Next base: position 14,166 of record MGLU01000095.1, read on the forward strand.
TCTAAAGAAGTTTCGCACTTAATGTTAATGCCTTCTTTAACTTTATGAAGATCTTCTACATTTGTAAATATAACATAATCTTCATCTTCTAAAAAAAAGTCTAAAGCACCAAGTTCTGTTGCTTTTATAAAGAGTTCATCTTCATTAATCAGCTCTCTATTTACTTTTATAACTCCTTTTCTATCAAAATTAAAAGCAACAGCTCCCGGAGTGGCAATATTGCCTCCGCATTTATTTGTTGCAATCCTGATATCTGAAGATATTCTATTTTTATTATCAGTCATGATATATACAATCATGCCTACTCCGCCAAATCCATATAGTTCATAGCTCATTTCAATATAATCTGCTTGATCTTTTGATGAAGCTTTTTTGATATTTCTATCAATTATGTCATTTGGAAGGTTTGAGTCTTTAGCTTTTTGAAGAGCAAGTTTTAATTTAGCATTTGACTTTGGGTCTGTCCCGCCATGTTTTACTGCAGTTATAATTTCTTTGGCTAATCTTGAAAAAATCTTACCCTTTTTTTTGTCGGATCTTTCTTTTCTATGTTTAATATTTGCCCATTTACTATGCCCAGCCATCTATTTTACCCTTTTTTATAAATTTTTTTTCAAATTCCTTTGCTTCATTATAATAAGGAAATGTTTTTTCTTTTTCTTTAAATTCTTTAGTATGAACCTTTCTTCTATTATTATCTATTGTAACAGGGTGCAAATTATGCAACATTTCATGAAAAACCACATAATTAATAAAATAAAATGGTATAAACTCATTATCTAGAATCTTATTTATTTTTATAAGCTTATTTCTGTCATCGTAAAGTCCAAATGTAATAGATCGATATTTTTTGTATTTTGGTTTTTTAAAAAAAGTTATTTTTAAATTTAATTTATTATCAAAATATCCGGTGTTTAAATTATCATAAATATCCTGAAGATTATAGCATATACCTTTTAAAAAAAAAATTTTTTCATTAATTATTTTATTTTTAAAAAAATTTTGATTTGCATAATTTTTAATTATTTTTAATGAAGTTTTGTTTTGATTGATACAGTAATCCAAAAGATTTTGAATTATATATTCATCTGAAGATAAAAACTTTTCATGCAAACAAATTTTTTTATCAAATCTGCTCACGACAATAGAAACAATTCTTGATCTGTAATTTTTAACTTTTAAACTAATTTTTAAATTAGTTTTTTCTTTTAATTTTACAAGAAATTCCTGAGCTAACATTAGAGATATTTCTGCATAAAAATTTTATCTAGATATCCATCGTTTTCTTTCAAACATTTTTTCTGCATTCCAAAACTTGTAAAACCTAATCTGTCATAAAGCCTTTTAGCAGGATTTCCTGCATAAACTTCCAAATTCAAAAACTCAAGTTCAAATTTTTCTTTTGCTAGTATTATTAACTCATTTATTAATTTTGTACCGATACCCTTGTTTCTATAATTTGAATCTACAATTATTGCAAAAAGAGCATGATGTTTTACCTTTTCAAATGATTGTACATACAAAAGAGCTGAACCAACCGGCTTTTTATTTATTAAAGCAGTTAAAGATGCATTGATTTTAGAATATGCTATCCAGATTCTAACCGCATCATCAATTTCCATTTCATTGTACATTGGAAACCATTTCAAAATATCTTTGTCAGATAACCATTTTTTTAAATAATCACAATCTTCTTTTTCAGTAAATCTGATTTTTAATTTATCCATAATTCAAACATAATCCTAGATGTATATTTTCCTTCATCTTTAATATATTTTTTTTGATATGCAAATTCTTTAAAATTTTGTTTTTCCAAAAGACTTATTATCGGACAATTTTCAAAAACTTCACAAATCAAACATTCAAGATTGAAATAGGTTTTTGCAAGGTTTATCAGGTTTTTCAGCATATCAGAGCCAATACCCCTCTTTCTATAATCTTTATCTACAACAATATAAAACATTGATTGATGTGAAAGCTTTTTATACGGCATTAAAAAAAGTGTCCCAAATGCTACCGGTTTACCATCTAGATAACCCGTTAGTGAAGCATTGTATTTTGAAAAATTTATCCAATTAAATGCAGATGATTCAATCTCTTTTTCAGTTTTCATTAAAAACCATTCATTTGATGAAGGGTCCTTTAAAAATTTTTCCAAAAATTCTTTTTCACTAAATGTTGAATATTTTATTTGCAGATCTTTCATGAAAATTCCTTCAAATAGGCATTAACAAACTCATCAATATCTCCATCTAGAACACCTTCTATATTGGAGGTTTCCATTTTGGTTCTATTATCCTTAATCAATCTGTAAGGCTGAAGAATATAACTTCTTATTTGAGAGCCCCATTCTATCTTTTTTTTCTCTCCGCCTATTTTACTTAATTTTTCTTCTCTCTGCAAAACTTCTCTTTCATAAAGTTTAGATTTCAGCATTTCAAGACATGTTTCTTTATTTTGAACCTGACTTCTTTCGCTTTGTGATGTTACTACAATATTTGTTGGAATATGTGTAATCCTAACAGCTGAATCAGTTACATTGACATGCTGGCCTCCGGCTCCTGAAGCTCTAAATGTATCCACTCTAATTTCTTCAGGTTTTATTTCAATATCAATATCTTCATCAATAATTGGAGATACATCTACAGATGCAAAACTTGTATGTCTTCTTTTTGAAGCATCAAATGGAGAAATTCTAATTAATCTGTGAACTCCTTTTTCTGATTTTGTAAGCCCGTATGCAAAATCTCCTTCAAATTTATAGGTAATACTTTTGATTCCTGCAACATCTCCTGAAACTTTTTCAATTACAGACATCTTCCATTTTTTTCTAGATGCGTATCTTTCATACATTCTAGCTAGCATCTCAGCCCAGTCACAAGACTCAGTTCCACCTGCTCCTGAATTAATAGATAAAAAACAACTTTTATCATCAAGCTCACCATTAAGCATTTTTTTAATTTCAAGATTACTTACTTTTTCTTCTAAAAGAAAAAGCTCTTTAGATAGATCTTCTAATAGAGACTGATCGTTTTTTGATTCTAAAATAAACTCTTTAAGAGCAGAAAAGTTTTTTTCTATTTCCCTATATGGCTTTACCCAGGATTTTAAAATATTAATTTCTTTTAAAATACTTCTAGCTTTTTTTTGATCTTCCCAAAAATCTTCTTTTGAAACTAATTCTTCTAATTCTTTTATTTTCATTTCTTTTTTAGAAACGTCAAAGAAACCTCCACATTTCTTTAATTCTTTTATCAATGTCTTTTAACTTTTCCTCTAAATCTAAATTCATATGAACCTCACCTAATTAATTTATTATTTCAGATTTTCTAAAAAAAATATAGTTTCTTTACAATAATTTTACGGAAGATATAATATCCTCCAATCTTATTCAAATTAAAACTTTAATTGGAGGTATAAAATGAATGTTAGTCAAGCAAAAGAAGTATCGGTAAATGCATTAACTACAGCATATAATGCAGCAGCAGCTGCATTTAACTGGGGAGGCAGACAGGTAAAATATATTGCAGGTCAAGGATATGATTTAGCTGCCTATATCGGATCAATGGGGAAAAATGTTTTATTTAAAATCGCAAATGTTTTTTTAGCAGCATTAACTTTTGTAAAAGATCAGTTTTTGATTTTTGCTCAATTTTCTGCAAAACACATTTCAAGTTTTGCAAGTTTTTCAAAAGAGTTTGTTTTGAACCATCAAACTGAATTAGGTTATCTTGGTTTAGGCATTATTTTAACTTTAGGTGCAGTCTATTTATCTTCACTTTTAGTTAAAGAAGAAAAAACTGCATAATTTTTTTTATTAAGGCGGCTCTTTGGCTGCCTTAGTCTAAAAAGTCTTTTATATGTATTTGTAGACCATCTTTTTTATTTTTATGAATAAAATTTTTTTCTTTTCTAAAAAAAATTTTTACGAATTGGTTTGACACATAATTGCATATAGAGATAAAAAAGTTTTTTAGATACTAATTTTTTTAAAAAACCTGTTTTAAGGAGAAAATAATATGGCAAAAATAACAAAAGTAGCAAAAAAAAGAAAAGCACCTTCAAAATTCATGGCTCCACTAGACGTGAGCAAAGATCTTGAAGTAGTAATTGGTAAAGGACCAATGCCGCGTACAGAAGTGACAAAAAAACTTTGGGCGTACATAAAAAGAAAAAAACTACAAGATACAAAAAATAAAAGAAATATCAATCCTGATGAAGCTTTAGCAAAAGTTTTTGGATCTAAAAAAACTATTGATATGTTTAAAATGACTAAACTTGTCAGCAAACACCTATCATAAATATTAAGCCTAAAGATTTTTAAATCTTTGGGCTTTTTTCTTTTTTTGATATAATTCTCCTAAAAAACCTAGGTCAACAATGTGAAAAATAAAATTTCTGCAGTACTGCTATGCTTTGGCAAAGGGCTTAGATTTAACAATTCGACCCCAAAACAGTTTATTAATCTCAATAATAAGCCCATCGCCTTATATAGTTTTGAAACTTTGAATCTGATAGATGAAATATTTGAAATAATTGTTGTTGTAGAAAAAGAATATGAACATTTTTTTAAATCAAAAAAAATTTTGAAGTTTGTATTAGGAGGAGATAGAAGACAAGACTCTGTTTTTAATGCATTAAAGGCTCTAGATCAAACATCTGAATATGTTTTAATACATGACAGTGCAAGACCTTTTGCCGATGTAGAATCAATAAATAAAGTCGTTTTGGAAGCTAAGGAACATAAAGCTGCTACACTTGGATGCAAAGCTATAGATCTAATTAAAAGAGTTGATAATATTAATTTCAATATTGAATCTTTAAATAGAAATGAACTCTATGCAATACAAACACCTCAAGTTATAGAAAAAAATCTACTCATTGAAAGTTATAATTATGTTTATAAAAATAATTTGACTATTTTAGACGATACCGGTGCTGTTGAATTATTGAATCATAAAGTCAAAATTGTTGAAGGTAAAAGAGAAAATTTTAAAATTACGACACCTTTTGACTTAAAAGTAGCTCAGGCAATCATTTAATATGTATAAATATAAAATGGTATTTTCTTATAACGGCTCAAATTATTTCGGCTATCAAATTCAAAAAAATAAGATCACTATCCAGGAAACTTTAGAAAATGCTCTTTTTAAAATTTTTAGAAAAAAAATAAAAATTATTTCATCGGGAAGGACTGATACCGGGGTGCATGCTTTAAACCAAACTGCTCATTTTGAAGCAGATACTATATTAGACAATAAATTTATATATTCTCTAAACTCAGTATTACCTAAAGATATCAGAGTCTTAAAATTAACTAAAACTCATAAAGATTTCCATGCAAGATATTCTGTAAAATCAAAAATTTATCATTATCACATTTATTTAAAAAAGATCGAAAATCCTTTTTTAATAAAAACTTCTTTCAAGCCTCTTTATAAAATTGATATAGATATTTTAAAAAAAGCTTCCGAAAAATTTATTGGTAAAAAAAATTTTTTAGCTTTTGCAAATTCCAATACCGAAGGATGTGCTAAAAATTCACCCATAAAAAATTTAAAGAGACTCGATGTTATTAAAACAAAATATGGAGTAAGGCTTGAATTTGAAGGAGACGGCTTCTTGTATAAAATGGTCAGAAATATAGTTGGTACTCTTTTAGATATAGCTTCAAAAAAAAGACCAATTGAAGATATCGATATTATTTTTTCATCAAATGATAGAAAAAACGGTTCAAAAACAGCACCCGCTCACGCTCTTTTCTTATATAAAGTTAACTATTAAAAAAATTAATTATAGATTTTATTACTTTAGGTGAATAGCAAATACCTATATGACCGGCTTTGACATTTATTTTTTGATGATCATTCTTCAAAGATGTCTCTTTATCTAATATTATACCATCATTCAACCCCTCTTTTCTTAAAAGAGGATTTATACTAAAAGATCCCGATGCTATTAAAATTTTTGATGTTAACGGCAGTTCATATTCAAAAGTATCTTTAACCATCATTTGCCGGCCGGATTTATATCCAAAAATTTTTCTTGGAAATTTTAAATCATAAAGCTTTCTTGCTAGAAGCGAGCCCTTATTTGGAGGGGCTATCATTGCTATCTTCCCTATTTTAGCTTCATTTGGACATTTTTCATTATTTAGAGCGGATCTTAATACGAGACCTCCCATAGAATGAGTAACAAAATATATAGGCTGATCTTTGTGTTTTATTGATAATCTCAATAGTAAATTAGCTAGATCTTCACCATGTTCTTCAATGTTTTTTTCTCTACTTGGATATGAAAAAGGAACTACCTCATACCCTTCATTTTGAAGAGTATATTTTATCAAGGATAAATTAAAATGGTTTCCCATGAATCCATGAATCAAAACAACTATAGGCTTTTCTTCCATTTTTTTTAATGGAGAAAAAACAGTTGAAATAAAAAATATAAAGCCTAAAATTCTCATGTTTTTACCAAAAATACAGAAATATAATATGAAAAAAAAAGATTAAAATAAATATGCAATAAAAATTTTAATTATAAAACAGCATTTAAATTTATCTCTTCAAGGGATTTAAAATAAAAAACATCGTTTTTCAAAAAAAGATCAGCCCTTGGATCCAAATTTTGACAAATTAAAATAGATATTGCAGGTGTTTGTACAAGTGCCTGCAGACCTCTTAGTGAATCTTCAAATCCTATTATCCTATCCCCCTTTTTCCCATAAAGCTCTATTGCATGAAGATAACAGTCAGGATTTGGTTTAGGTTTAATATAATCCTCTCTTGTTATCCAATGAGGTATTGTCTCTAAAACTTTCACTTTTGCCCTGATCATATCGCTCATATATTTAAAAGAATTTGTCACAATACATCTTTTCTTGTTTTTTTCTTTTAAAGTTAATAAAAGCTTTTCAGCACCCGGAAGAATATTTACTTTTGATACGGATAAAAGCTCAATATATAGTTTATTTTTCTCATCCCTTAAAATATTCCAGTTCGGTTCCATCTCATACAAAGCAGGGAATTTAGAATAAATCTCTTCCTTCAAAGCATTGTCATTAAAATGTGCTGCAGCTGAATATTTCAAATAAGACCAATCTAATACAAAACCTCTTTTTTTTAACATCTCTACATAAGCTGCATGATGTATAACTTCCGTATTTACTAAAAGACCATCTAGATCAAATAAAAAAAGCTGAAAATCTTCTATCCATTTCATAAAAAACTTGATTTTGAATTCTATTAGTTTTAAAGAATAGATTAAGGAAGAAAAAAATGAAACCTAAAAAAATTGAAATAAATTATGTTTATTTTTTATTTTTTTTGTCCCTTAGCGGATTTTTTTCTATTTTAACAGTTTTGGATCATCAAAAAGGCACTTTGTTATCTTCATTTTTTTTTGTTATCTATTCAATAATTGAAGTATTTCTAGAGACAGCATTAATTGCTTTTCTTGCATATATTTTTGAAAAATATTTCAACAAGTATTTCTTTTATCTTTTTATAGGTTTGAGTTTTATTTTTTTTATAAGAAATGTTGTGAATTTTTTTACAATCAAATTGATGGATATGACAATATGGGACGGACTTTCTATATCCTTTGATGAAGATTTAACTAATTTCATTGAAATGCTTTATATGACCGGAATACCGATATACATATGGGCAATATTTTTTATTATTATATTTCTATCTCCAATTTTTGGTGCAGTTCTTTACATACAAACAAAAAAAATTTCAAAAAATGTAAAAATTAAACATGACATTTTTATTCAAGTTTTTTTAATACTTCCAATGGCACTTCTTATATGGGATTTAAGATCGGCAAAAACAATAAATCCAAATATATATGCTTCATATTTACGAATACTTCCATGGAAAACAACATTAATTAGACCAAATGTTTTAGTTTTAAATGATAAAGTTAAAATGAAAAAAACTAAAGATTTCGATCAAATTATAAAATTAATAGAAGAAAAAAAATTCAATTTAGAAAAAAAACCAAATATTTTTATTTTTATTATTGAAAGTTTAAGAGACGATTATATAACAGATAAAATAGCTCCATATTTATCAAAATTCAAAAAACAAAATATTTCATTTGATACTCCCGTTTCAAATGCAAATGCTACACATCTTTCATGGTTTTCAATTTTTTATTCATCACACTCATTTTATTGGAAAATTTTTAAAGACTGCAATTATGATATGGGTTCACCGGCTTTAAATCTTTTAAAAAAAATGGGATATAAAATTAATATATTTTCTGCACCGGAATTAAAATACTACTCTATGGAAAAAATTTTATTCGGTAAAAATCATCTTCTTGCAAATTTATTTTATTTTTACCCGCATTATTACCCTATAGAAGCATATGAATCAGATCAAAATGTTTTTTCTTCAGTTCAAAAAACTTTAAAAAAAGATTCAAATATTTATATTTCTTTTATTGATTCCACACATTTTTTATATAGCTGGCCTAAAGAGATAACAAAATTTAAAAATTACTGCCAAATAGATGATATGAAAGCTTATGCTTCCAAAAAAAATGTAAAGCTATTGGAAAATAGATATAAAAATTCAATTTTTTTTGTAGATAATTTATTAAAAAATTTTGAAGAAAAGCTAATCCAAGAAAATCTCTATGATGATTCAATAATAGTTATTTTAGGAGATCACGGTGAAGAGTTTTATGAAATGGGAAAACTTTTTCATGCATCACATTTGAGCTCATATCAAACAACTCCTGTTATCTATTTCAAGTTTCCGTATTCTAAAAAAGAAGTTTTAAATAAAAACCTTGTAAGCCATATGGATATTTTCCCATCAATTATAGATTTTTTAACAGATGATGCATGCTCGGATATTTTTGATGGTCAGTCGATATTCAGAAATACAGATGACAAATATGTAATATCTGCAAGATATAATGCATCTAGAACTCCTTATGAATTTTTTATTCATAATGGAGAAGAAAAATTAACTCTTAGATTTAAAAATCAAAAAAATATTTTTTTGCAGCAGAAAATAGAAATAGTTTCTTTAACAGACAAAAATGATAAAGATATCGAAATTTATAAAAAGAAAGACAGAATTAAAAATTTTAAATCCGCTTTAGAAAAACTTTTTAATTATTAATCAATTTCCTTTAAAAAATTATTTATATCATTCATTGAAAACTCTTTCATCTCTTCTAGAGACCCCATCAGTTCAATAATTGTATTTTGACCAATCTTTTTAAATAACATTTTATGTTTTTTATCAAATACTACTATTGTCGGCATAGATGTAACATTGAATCTTTGTGCAATCTCATGATTGCTTTCAACATTAACTTTTAAAATTTTAACTTTTTTAGCAAGTTCTTTAGCAGATTGATCTATTACAGGAGCGACTCTTTTGCATGGCCTGCACCATGATGCATAAAAATCTACTATTACAG
>MGLU01000096.1 GCA_001796155.1 Chlamydiae bacterium RIFCSPHIGHO2_12_FULL_27_8
ATTTTAACCGGAGATTTTTTATTAACATATTCTTTTGAAGTTTTATCGGATATAAAAGATCTTTCAGATTTAAAAAAAATTGAGTTAATTAAAATCCTGTCTAGATCTATAGGTGCTGAAGGAATGTTAGCAGGTCAGGTTGTAGATATTTTATCTGAAAATAAAAAAACAGATGAAAAAAAGCTTTTATTTATGCATGAAAATAAAACTGCTAAGTTATTTATGGCTTCTTTTGAATTTGGAGCAGTGTTGTCAGATGCAGACATTAATACTAGAAAAATTTTAAAAGAAACAGGTTTAAATTTTGGATTATACTTTCAATTTATGGATGATATAAATGATGAAAAAATTTCTTCTTCAGACATATCAAAAAATAAATCTACAGTTTTAACTGTTTACGGATCTGAAAAAGCAAACATAATGGCTAAAAATTATTTAAAAAGGGCAAATTATCTTTTAGATACTTTAAAAAAAGATTTTTCTAAGCTTAAAAAGCTTTTTATATAAATAATTACAATTTCTTTTTTTTACAAAAATATTTATTATAAATTTTATGAAATGGTTTCTAAAAAGAGTTTTTGATATTTTATTTTCTCTATTAGTAATAATTTTTATATCCCCTATTTATGTAATAATTGCAATATCAATTTTATTAACTTCAAAAGGGCCTGTTTTTTATAGTTCAACAAGACTTGGTAAAAATGGTAAAATAATAAAATGTTATAAATTTAGAACTATGCATTTGGATGCGGAATATAGGCTTATTAATATTTTAAATTCAAACATTGCACTAAAAGTTGAATGGGAAAAGTTTCAGAAGCTTAAAAATGATCCCAGAATTACAAAAATAGGTTCTTTTTTAAGAAAAACATCTTTAGATGAGCTGCCTCAATTTTTTAATGTTTTAAATGGCGATTTATCTGTTGTAGGTCCTAGAGCATTTGTTATGGTAGGACCAAAAGATAAATTTGTTGATGAAATTAAAACCTATTTGGGAAGTTATACAGAAAAGATTCTATCAGTGAAACCCGGAATTACAGGACTTTGGCAGATTTCAGGCAGATCAAATGTAACAATAGAAGAGAGAATAAAAATCGAAAGTGAATATATTGATAATTTTTCATTTTTATTTGATTTGAAAATTATTTTAAAAACTATTCCTAAAATGATTTTTCCAAATGGAGCTTTTTAATGAAAAAAGCTGTTTTTGTAACCGGAGGAGCAGGATATATCGGATCCCATAATTGTAAGGAGCTTTTTAAAAATGGGTTTTTGCCTATTACCTTTGATAATTTGTCAGAAAGTACTAAAGAATCCGTAAAATGGGGACCTTTAATTGAAGGTGATATAAATGACTCAGATAAATTAAATTTTTATCTAAATAAATATAAGCCTATTGCTTTGATGCATTTTGCAGCAAATGCACTAGTCGGCGAATCTTTTATTGCACCAAATAAATACTATAAAAATAATGTTGCAGGAACAATTAACGTTTTAGATGCAATGCTGAACAACAATGTAAAAAATTTAATTTTTTCATCTTCGTGTGCTACATATGGCAATCCTATTTTTACTCCAATTACAGAAAATCATCCTCAAAATCCAATTTCAATATATGGTCAAACAAAATTTTTTGTGGAACAGATTTTAAAGGATTATAAAAGAGCATATAATCTCAATTACGCTTCTCTTAGATATTTTAATGCAGCGGGTGCAGATTTAGATTCTGAAATTGGAGAAAATAGAAAAATAGAAACTCATTTAATACCGCTTGCAATTGAAACAGCATTAAAATTTAATGATAAATTAGATGTTTATGGCAAAAATTTTAATACTAAAGATGGAAGTGCAATAAGAGATTATGTTCATGTTTCGGATATAGCTATAGCACATAAAAAAGCATTAGAGAGTATTTTGGAAAATAATGACTGCATATCATTAAATCTGGGCTCTTCTAAAGGTTTTTCTGTTTTAGAAGTTTTAAAAGAAATTGAAAATGAATTAAATACTAAAATAAATATAAACTTTACTGATAAAAGAGAAGGAGATCCCCCTATTCTTTTTGCAGATTGCATGCTTGCAAAAAAAGTTCTTGACTGGGAACCAAAATTATCAGATCTTAAAACTATTATAAAATCTGCAGTAAGATGGCACAAAATAAAAAAAAGATAGATTTTGATATTTTATATTCTTATTTCATGTCTATATTTTCTTTTTTATATCTTTTTTTTTTAATCAATATAAAAATTTTATATTTTGTTCCTCTGATAGTTTCCCTGTTTTATAAAAAAAATATAAAATTTCTTCTTTTTTTATCTTTGGGCATAGGTTTTCTTCAAGATAGTTTTTCTTCTATAACCTTTGTTTTTGCATTTTCTTATATTTTTACTACCCTATCGCTTTATTTTTTGAAAAGGATTTTAAAAGAAAATATTTTGAATTTAACTATTTTTACATATATCTATTCAGTTGTTTTTTCAATTTTGAATCCTCTTTTTTATTCAGTTTTTGAAACACCTATAAAAATAACTTTAAAATGGATTTTTTCAGATATTTTTATAATGCCGATAATTGATGCATTTTATTCTTTAGTGTTTTTTTATTTGTCGGTTGTGTTATTTAGTCAAATAAGAAGATTAAATATTAGAAAACTATGGATTATTTACAAAAAAATAATTTTTCAAAAATTACCGTTTCTGCGATTAAAATAGCTTATAGTGCAGGAAGTATTTTAAAAGACGGTTTTTTAAAAAATCATAAAATAATGAAGAAAGAAGGTAATCAAAATTATGCAACTGAATATGATTTAAAATCCGAATCTTTCATTATAAAAAATATAAAGAAAAATTTTAAAAACCATTCAATCCTCTCAGAAGAGCAAGGTTTTGAAAAAAAAGATTCGGAATATGAATGGGTTATAGACCCTTTAGATGGAACTCAGAATTTTTTTCATAAGATTCCAATGTTTTCAATTTCTATAGGAGTAAAAAAAAATTTAGATATTTTGAGTGGTGTCGTTTATAACCCAATTCTAGATGAGATGTTTTATGCAGAAAAAAATAAAGGTTCCTTTTTAAATGGTAAAATAATTTATGTGAGCAAAATTAAGAGAGTTATAGATTCTTTTTTAGCAACAGGTTTCCCATATGATCTAGTAGATAATCCTCAAAACTGTCAAAAAATGATATCAAATGTATTGAAAATGGGAGTTCCCGTTAGAAGGATTGGATCGGCTGCTATTGATTTAGCATATGTAGCTGCAGGAAGGTTTGATGGTTTTTTTGAAGTAAATTTAAAACCATGGGACATTTTAGCGGGTAAACTTCTGGTTGAAGAGGCAAAAGGTTCTTTTAGTGCAATAAATGGCAGAATGACTATAATTGAGGAAGAAAATATGGTACTAGCTACTAACGGTAAAATTCATAAAGAATTAATAAAAGTAATAAATAGATGATTATCGATGGAAAGAAAATCGCAAATCAAATTGCAATAGATCTTAAAGAAAAAATTTTAAATATAAAAGGAAGGAAACCTACTTTAATGGTCATATTAGTAGGCAATAACCCATCTTCCTTAACTTATATTAAAATGAAAAGAAAGGCCTGTGAGAATATAGGTTTTGAATTTATTTTAGAACATTTAGACGAAACTATTACAGAAGAGATTCTTCTAAAAACCATTGAAAAGGCAAATTTAAATAAAAATATTGATGCACTCTTAGTTCAAATGCCACTGCCTGAACATATTAATGATAAAAAAATATTTGAAAAAATATCACCTTACAAGGATGTTGATGGTTTTAATCCTGAAAATATTGGAAAGGTTTTGCTCGGTGAAGATGATACATTTTTTTCATGCACCCCTCTGGGTATAAAAGTACTTCTTGAAAAAATGAATATAGATATTCAAGGGAAACATGTTGTTATCGTAGGTAGATCAAATATTGTGGGAAAACCTTTAGCTGCGATGCTGATGCAGAAAAAAAAAGGCTGTGATGCTACGGTAACAGTTGCTAACAGCAGAACTCAAAATTTAAAAGAGATAACAAAATCTGCAGATATAATTATTGCAGCAATTGGAAAACCTAAATTTATAACAAAAGATATGGTTTCAAAAAAAGCGGTAATTATTGATGTTGGAATTAATCATATAATTGAAAATGGTAAAAAAACAATAGTTGGTGATACTGATTTTAGAAATCTTTACAACTATGTTAAATATATTACCCCTGTGCCAAAAGGTGTTGGCCCGATGACTATAGCAATGCTTCTAAATAATGTTTATAAGGCTTATTTGATAAATGAAAAAAGATAAATTTAAAGGTATATTACATAAAAATCCAAAAGGTTTTGGATTTGTTTCTCTTCTTGATAAAAAAACTAAAGATGTTTTTATATCTAAAAACGATTTAAAAGATGCAATCGATGAAGATATTGTTGAAATTGAAATAATTTCTCATTCAGCAAAAGGACCTGAGGGAAAGATTGTAAAAGTCATAAAAAGACAAAGAAACCATTTTGTCGGTGTAGTAATCTCGAAAACTCAAGAGAATTATGTATTATACATACCTTCTTTAGGTAAAGATAAAAATGTAGTCTTGGATGCTAAACATAAACTTAAAATCGGAGACAAAATCAAGGTTTCTATCAAAAGTTTTAAAGATAAAAATAATAACGTTACAGCTATTTTTGAAATGTTTTTAGCTCATATATCAGATCCTTCAAAAGATACTTTTATTGCAATTGAAGAATACAATATTAGAGATGCTTTCTCAAAAGAAGTGATTGATGAAGCAAAATTATTAAAAATTGAAGATAAAGATCTCTTAAACAGAGAAGACTTTACAAAAGAAAATATTGTAACAATCGATCCTGATACTGCTAAAGATTATGATGATGCAATATCAATTTCTGAGGAAAAGAATAAAATTAAATTAGGTGTACATATTGCGGATGTAGCATATTTTGTTAAGCCGGATTCCAATCTAGATATAGAAGCCGAAAAAAGAGGGAATTCAACATACTTTCCAAATAGGTCTGTTCCTATGCTTCCTAAGGAACTTTCTTCTGATTTATGTTCTTTAAAAGAAGATGAAATAAGACTTACCCAGTCAGTTTTAATGGAATTTGATTTAGGAGGGACTCTTTTAGATTATAAAATTGTAAGATCTTATATTAAATCTAAAAAGAGATTTACATATAAACAAGCTTTAAAAATTTTAAATTCTGAAGAAGAACATGAATATAAAAAAGAACTTCTTTTAATGAAAAAACTATGCAAACTTTTGAAAAAAAAGAGGTTTGAAAGAGGAAGTATTGATTTTGCAATAGATGAAGCAAAAGTTATAGTAGATAAAAATGAAAATCCCCTCTCTATAGAAATCATTCAATATGACATAACGCATCAAATGATCGAAGAATTCATGCTCAAAGCAAATGAAACTGTTGCAACACATCTATCAAAAACAAATAAAACATTAATTTACAGGATTCATGAAGAGCCTAATATAGAAAATTTCCAAGATTTTTATGATTTGGCTGTATCACTAGGATTTCATCTTCCATTAAATCCTACCAATTTAGATATACAGAAACTTTTTATTGAAGCAAAAGACACTCAATATCTTCAAAGACTTTCTATAAATTTTATAAGGAATTTACGTCTTGCTATCTATTCAAAAGACAATATAGGTCATTTTGGTTTGGCATTAGAATATTATACTCACTTTACATCTCCAATAAGAAGATATTCGGATTTAATTATACAAAGACTTCTTTTTAATGAGAAAATTACAAAGAATTTTGAAGATATAGCAAAAAACTGTTCTGAAAAAGAAAGAAATTCATTTAAAGCTGAAAGTTCAGTAAATATTTTGAAAAAGTTCAGGCTATTGAAAAGTATTTTGAAAAAAGATCCTAAACAAACATTTATAGCAACAGTGACAAGAGTTAGGCCATTTGCTATAGTTTTTGAACTCGATGATTATTATTTAGAAGGATATTTACATATTTCAAAAATTCAAAATGATTTTTATGAATATAATGAAGAAGATTTAAAATTTATTGGTCAAAGATTTAAAAACGAACTTTCATTTGGCACTAAAATCAAAGTAAAAGTATTGGATATTGATCTGTTATTCATGCAGATAGATTTCAAATTTATTAAAATTTTATGAAAAAGCTGCCGTTAGAGTTTTATTTATCGGATAATGTTTTAGAAATTGCAAAAAAACTTCTTGGAAAAATTTTATATACTAATATAAATGGCGTAATAACTTCCGGACAAATAGTTGAAACAGAAGCATATATGGGTATTTTGGATAAAGCTTCTCATGCATATAATAACAGAAGAACCAAACGAACCGAAGTCATGTTCTCAAAAGGTGGATTATCTTATGTTTACATTTGCTACGGAATGCATTTTTTATTAAATGTCGTTACAAACATTGAAAATATTCCTGATGCGGTTTTGATAAGAGCATTAAAGCCTTTACAAAGTATAAAAATAATGAAGAAAAGATCTAATAAAAATGAAAATTTCTGTTCCGGTCCTGCTCTGCTTTCAAAATCTATGGGAATTGATAAAAGCTTTAATAATGTTTCATTTTTGTCACAAAGGATATGGATAGAAGACAATAAGGATGTAGATTTAAAAGATATAGAAGCTTCTCCAAGAGTAGGAATAGATTATGCAGAAGAATTTAGATTAAAACCCTGGAGATTTTCTATTAAGCCCGAAAAGATCAAAACTATTTAATATATAAGCATTTGCAGCTGTTTTATCACTGACGGCGTAATAACCCTAGCTTTAGCAATAGCGAGCTGTTAACATATTCATTTCTTGATTAATAATTGAAACTATTTTAACTTGTGTTTTGGAGAAAAAATGAAAAAATATTTTATTACAGGCTTAGTAATTTTATTGCCGTTAACTCTTACAGTACTAATAGTATTTTTTGTATTGAATTTTTTAACAAAACCTTTTATGGGAATAATTACAAAAATATTCAGTACAATAAATCTTGGAAAATTTCATACTCAAATTTTTTCTCATGAACAGATAGTAAAATTTGCCAGTCAGATAATTATTGTTATTGGAATTGTTATTCTTACTATCATTTTAGGTGTTTTAGCTAGATGGTTCATATTTAAATGGCTTATAAAAACAAGCGACAGAATTTTACATAAAATACCTTTAATTAATAAAGTTTATAAAACTACTCAAGACATAGTAAAAACAATTTTTGTTACAGACAAAAACTCTTTCAAACAAGTTGTAATGGTTCCTTTTCCTCATAAAGGTATTTACTGTATAGGGCTTGTAAGCAGAGGAGCTCCGTCTACTTGCAGTAAATCTGCAAATGAGGAGTTAATTTCTGTTTTTGTTCCAACTACTCCAAATCCAACTACCGGATTTTTGCTTTTGTATAAAAAAGAAGATCTGGTTTACACAGATATGCATACCGAAGATGCAGTGAAATACATTGTTTCCTGCGGGGTTATTATCCCGGAAACAAAAGAAGAAAACAAGAAATGAAAAAATATTTAATAGCCGGTCTTATAATCCTGCTTCCTCTGCTTTTTACTATTATGCTGTTTATATTTTTAATCGATCTTTTTACATCTCCATTTTTGAATTTATTTATTTCTTTTTTATCTCAATACACAAATGCTATACCGCTTCTTCAAAATGAGATGTTATTAAATGTTACAGCTAAAATTTTAATAATACTTCTTTTATGTATTTTTATTTTTCTGCTTGGTTTTGTTGCAAGATGGTTTTTCTTCAGATCTCTTATAAGTTTTACAAATTCTATTTTTTCTAAAATTCCTTTTGTTAAAACAATTTATAAAACTTTAAACGACGTTTTTTCATCTTTTATTTCTAATGGAAAAAGAAAAGCTTTTGAAAAAACAATAATGGTTGAATTTCCATCAAAAGATTCTTATTGCGTTGGTTTTGTTTCCGGAGAGATCCCTAAGGAAATTAACGATAAGATGAAAATGAAACTTACTCCTGTTTTTGTACCTACTGCTCCTCATCCAATTTCCGGATATTTTTTATTGGTTGAAGAAAATTTTTTAAAAGAGATTGATTTTTCCAATGAAGACGCAGTAAAATTTACAGTATCTTGCGGACTTATTTTACCCGGCGACAATGTTAACAAATAATAAAAAAGTTATTTTTTTTAAAATTAATGATGCAAAAACTAAACTGATTAAAATCATTCAAACTGCAATGATGCATTTTGAAAAGAAAGAAAACCTTTTAATTAAAACATTTGATTCTACATCTTTAAATTTTGTTGATGAGCTTCTATGGAAACTCCCCAAAGAAAGCTTTCTACCTCACGTTAAATCAAATTCTTTCATTGAAGAATTTATTGTTATAACTACAGAAAATAAAAATTTGAATAACGCTAAATATTTATTTAATTTATGTCCTGAAATTGTAGATATAAATTTAAATTTTAAAACGATATATGATTTGGAAGATAACACCTCCCAAATTAAACAAGCTAACTCTAAAAAAAGATATCTAATTTATAAACAAAATAAATTTTTAATTGAGTTAAAATAAATTTTAATAAAGTTTTAACTATTTCTTGAAAACAATTTTATGATAATTTTATACTGTTATTCTAAATTTTAGGAGATATCAATGACAAGAATGAGCAAACAGGGTGAAAGAAGAGCTTTAAACCCAAAGAAAAGAAGTTATAAAATTTTTAAAAAATCCGGTTCTAAAAAAGACAACCTTAATAAAGGGTTCAAAGAACATGTAAATGCTTTAGAATCAAAAGAAATATTTATCGGAAAAGTTAAATAAAGGAAAAAAGATGTCAAGACACCCAAGTTATGGTAAAGCGTCAAAAGCTGAACAAAAGAGAAACGTTTTAAAAAGATTTGAAAGAATAGATGTTTTAAAAAAATTGGGAAAATGGGACGCTTCAAAAAAAAGAGTAACCAATCTTCCAAAAACACCTACTAATATTGAGTTATAAAACTGTTCAATGAAGATTACTATTATTAACAAGCAATCTTCATTGAAAATTTTTAAAACGGATATTTCCAACAAAGTAAAAAAAATTCTTCAAAAAGAAAATATTTTAACTGATGAAGTTATTATTAACTTTGTAGATACATCAGAAATTATTAGGCTTCATAAAGTTTTTTTTAATGATCCTTCTTCAACTGACTGCATATCATTTCCTATTGATTCGTATAATGAGGCTAAAATAGGCTATTCTATTTTGGGTGAAGTATTTATATGTACTGACACAGCCATAGAGTATGCTCAAGAGAACAATATCTCTGTAAACGATGAGTTAATGCTTTATTTAGTACATTGTATTTTACATTTAATTGGTTATGATGATAAAGAGAAAGAAGATATAGAAAAAATGAGAAAGAAAGAAAAAGAGATTTTAAACTTTTTAAGAGAAAATGAATAATTCATATATAATTTTATCTGCTTTGATATCGTTGTTCTTTTTAATTGGAGCTAGCTTACTTACAGCATATAACTCTTCAATATTAATTTTAGGGAAATTTCAAAGTAAAGAAATTTTAAAAAAAGCACACTTTGTTTTTAAGAAGTTAATAATTAAAAAAAATCTTGAAATATTTTATGTTTTGGTTAGCATAACTAAACATTTATTATATCTTTTTTTTGGTATATCAAGCTTTTATTTTTTAACATTAATTTTTCCAACAATTGAAATACACTCTAAAACTTTTATTGTAATTTTAGCAGTTTTTGTAATTATTATTTTTATGTTCTTTGATTTTTTTATGAGGGTTATAGCAAGAAAGTCACCAAAAACAGTTTTAAGATATTGTTCATTTATTTCTTCACTATTTATATCTTTATTTTTAATTTTTACTTTTTCAATAATTTTGGTTTCAAAGTTCTTTTTCAAAGCAAAGCAGAGTGATACACAGCATAAAAACATAATACTTTCAAAAGATAAAGTGCTCGAAATGATAAAAGATTCTGAACTTTCATCAAATCTAACTAGTTTTGATCAAAATCTGATTGCTTCTTTTATTACTTTTAAAGAAAAAACAGCCAGAGAAGTTATGATACCGAGAATAGATGTGTTTTCTCTGGATGGCAATTTAACTATACAAGATGCAAATAAACTGCTTCTTTCTGAAAACTATTCAAGGGTACCTGTCTATTTAAACAATTTGGATAATATTATTGGTCTTTTAATGTCAAAAGACCTTCTATTAATATTTTCTAAATCTAAAGAAAATATTGGGCTTTTAGATCAGAAAATATCATCTATTGTAAAACCTGTTATATATTCCCCTGAAAATAAAAAAATTTCTTCACTCTTTCAAGAGTTTAAAAAAGAAAAAATTCACCTTGCAATAGTTGTTGATGAGTACGGAAGCACCCAAGGAATAATAACAATTGAGGATATTTTAGAAGAACTGGTTGGAGAGATAAAAGATGAATATGATATATCTGAAGATAATCAATACTACATCCTTCCGAATAACAGCATTGTTGTAGATGCTAAAATGAGTATTATCGATATTGAAGACAAACTTGGCATAAAAATACCCCATAATGCGGAATATGAGACTATTGGCGGCTATATCTTTCATAAAGCAGGCTCTATTCCGAGAAAAGGCTGGAAAATACATTTAGATGAATATGACCTGGAGATATTAATTTCCAATGAAAGGTGTATAGAAAAAATTAAAATTACATCTAACTATAAAAAATAATGGGTGTAACTAAAAATTGCACCCTATAAAAAACTATTTTGACTAAATGTCAGATTAAATCTCAACTATAACACCCTATCAGATTGTTCCATCCTCTAAAAAGTTTCAAACATTAACCAGATCCTTTTTGAAAAAATTGCTCATGTGTCTTGTTTCTGAAAAAAACATTTTTAATGCTAGACGAAACAATCTCTTTAATATTTTTTAAAAGTATTGATATAATAAGTTTAAATTTTAAGTTTGAAATATAGCTTATTAAATAAGAATTGAATTTTTTAGATTAATCATATATTAACTTTTATTGATTGATATATTTAATTGTTGTTTATATAATATTTAAGTAAAAAATTAGAGAGTTAATATGTCAGGGTCAGTTGAGTCAAGATTTGATAGAGTTCCTGATGTTACAGAATTAAAGTTTAGAATAAATAGATATACCAAAGTTCGTGGCGAGCCTAAATTTTTAAGAATATTTTGTGCGTCATGTAATGAATTAGTAATAATTTATCAAAAAGATGGACCGGGAAGTTTGTTAAGGTGTTATACAGATAGAATTCATTATCCA